>JBOHUY010000179.1:0-11362 GCA_050735015.1 Candidatus Dormibacterales bacterium
CCCCGGGCCGGGTCAGCTGCCCGAGGCTCCGCCCACCGGGGCGGGGGTCATGCCCCCGGCTCGCAACGGGTGGCGCCGTCCGATGAGCAGGTAGAGGACCCCGGCCACCACCAGCCCCACCAGCCAGCTGACGTCGGCCCCCCGGAGCAGGTGGATGGCGACCGGCCCCTGCAGCTCCGGCACGAGGCCGTCCGCGAAGAGCCAGCCCACGCCCACGCCGACCAGGAACGCGACCACCGCGCCCCAGTTGACGTCCCCGTAGGCGCTGCGCGAGGGGTCCGCGTAGAGCTCCTTGACGTCCAGCTTCATCCTCCGGAAGACGAAGTAGTCGGCGAGGACCACGCCCCCCCAGGGGGCCATCCAGAGCACCATGCTCGCCATCCAGTTGTCGAAGGCGCCCGCGAAGGAGGGCTGGACCAAGAACCAGATCGTGACCCCGTATCCGATGACGCCCGCGATCAGGCCCAGCACCTGGCGGGGCAGCCGCACGCCGAAGCTGAGGGCCGCCAGCGCCGACGAGTAGACGTTGAGGATGTTGGTGGCGACGGGACCGTGGAGCACCGCGAAGAGGACCAGGATGCTGACCACGGGGCCGAAGACGGCGGCCACCATCTTGGCGGGGTCGGTGGTCGTCGTGACGCTGGCGATGGTCGCCCCCAGCGCGGCCAGCCACGCGCTCGGAATGACCATGCCCACGTAGCTGTAGGCCCAGACCACCTTGGAGGGCACCGAGCGGGGTACGAACCGTGAGTAGTCCGAGGCCCAGGTGATCCAGGAGATGCCCCAACCGATACCGATGGCGGTCGTGAGAAGGGTGATGGCCGCCAGGTGGTCGGCCGGCGAGAGCTTGGAGGTGAGCCCCCAGTTGACGATCCCGGGCCGGCTCCAGGCCAGGACGCTCATGATGATCATGATCACGGCCGTGATGGGGACCGTGTACTTCTCGAAGGTCCGGATCAGGTAGAAGCCGAAGACGCCCACCACGACCTGGATCGCCATCACGAAGGTGACCACCAGGAAGTTGATGACGAAGCTGTCGGGGACCCCGAAGTGGCCCAGGATGGCGACCCCGATCTTGACCGGGAAGTACGTGTTGACCCCGATCCAGAAGAGCGTCATCAGGAACTGGATGACGGCGGTGATGTAGCCGCCCCGGCGCCCGAAGGCGGCCCGGCTCAGGACCATCTGGTTGACGCCCGTGCGGTGGCCCATGATGGTGAAGCAGGCGAAGAGCGCGCACCCGACCACGTTGCCGAGCACGACGATGAGGACCGTTTCCACGGTGCCCAGGCCGAGGATGATTCCCAGCGCACCCAGGATCCAGTTGATGGGGGCGATGTTCGCGCCCGCCCAGATCCACATCTGCTGCGGGCCGGTGGAATCCCTGTCGGAATCCGGTATGGGCTCGACGCTGTGGGCGTCGAGCCTCACGGCCTGTGTCTCTGCAGCGACACTCACGGCTTCCTCCCAACAACTCCCAGCTCAGGTCGCGGCCAGCTGAGGGCCCAGCCCCCCGACTGATATCACGGCAACATATCACCGGTCCTGGAGACCGTCAACAACCACGTCCGGGCTCAACCGGGGGCCGCCCACAAGTCGCCCCGCGGCTCCCGCGAAGGGGCTCCCGGGGTGGGCCCGCGCTCCTCCTCAGCGCCCCGTGAAGACGTCGTCCGCGAGGCTGAAGGAGACCAGCCAGCTGGGCCGGTCGACGACCTCCTCGACGCGGAGGTCGCCGGCCACGCTGCAGAGCACGTAGGCCTCGAGCCGGGAGAGCCCCCTCTCCCGGGCCAGCCTGTCGACCATGTAGCGGACGGCGTTCCGCGAGCACTCAAGGAGGTCGGGACCGGCCGAGGTGGTGACCGCCGACCCGCCCCGCGGTCGGGCCGGGCCGGGTGTCCAGGCCTGTGGCTCGGCCACCGCCGCCCCTTTGCGAAGGCCGAGGCGGAGGGTGGCCTTGAGGGAGGTCTCGATGGCCGTCCCGCAGACCTCGCCCGCGCCCTGGGCGGCGTGGCCGTCCCCGCAGGAGAAGAGGGCGCCGTCGACGAAGACGGGCAGGGAAAGGCGCGAGCCCGCCACCAGGAGCGGGTTGTCCATGTTCCCACCTGAGCGGCGGGGCGGGGTCGTGAGGTGCGGGCCCGGCTCGCGGGGGGCGACCCCCATGATCCCGCAGAAGGGCCGCACGGGCACCTCTATCCCCGGCCGCATGCGGGCCACGCCCCCGGGGAGGAGCCGGAAGTGGTGTATGTAGGGCTCGTCGAACTCGTCCGCGAGCAGCCCGAAGCCGGGGATGACCAGGCACTGGCCGACCTCGTCCAGGGGCTCCAGGTGGAGGACCTCGACCTCGAGCGCGTCGCCCGGGCGGGCGCCCGCCACCGCCACCGGCCCCACGATGGTGTGCGGGTAGTCGTCCGAGAGGAGGTGGAAGTCGGCCGCCGTGGCGCCCGCCGGAAGAGCGCAGCGGGGGCATTCGAAGACCACCGTCTGACCGGGCTCGACGGTGAGCACGGGGGCCAGCGAGTTGTCGAAGACCCGGTGGAGGTGGGTGCTCTGGCGCCCCAGCGCCTGGACGTGGGAGGGGGCCTCCACCTCAGGCCGAGCCCGCCCCGGCTCCCGGCCCGCCCGCGGCGAGCAGGCCCAGGTACTCGAAGGCCAAGGTGGCGCCCAGCAGAGCGGTCACGGCGGCGGGGTCGTAGGAGGGTGAGACCTCGACCACGTCGAAGGCACGGATGTCGAGCCCGACCAGGTGCTGGAGCAGCTGCACGCCGAACCAGCTCGGTGGCCCCCCCACCTCCGGCGTGCCCGTCCCCGGCGCGTACGCGGGGTCGAAGAAGTCGACGTCGAAGGTGAGCATGCAGGGGCTCGACCCCACGCGCTCGCGGATCACCGCCGCCACCTGGTCGGGACGCATGGCCAGGATCTGCTCCGAGGTCCAGACCTCGAACCCGAGCCGCCTGGAGACGTCGAGGTCCCCGGGCGCATACTCGCTGCCCCGGATGCCGACCTGGATGGAGCGGCCCTCGATGAGGAGCCCCTCCTCGGCCGCGCGCCGGAAGGGGGTGCCGTGCGTGTAACGCAGGCCCCAGTAGTTGTCCCAGGTGTCGCAGTGGGCGTCGATGTGGATGAGCGCGACGGGGCCGGCCGCCCGGGCCAGTCCCCGCAACTCGCCAAGCGTGACGGAGTGGTCGCCCCCCAGCCCGATGGGCACCACGCCGCCGCCGGCCAGGGCTGACCAGCGCTCCGCGATGGCGTCATAGGTGCGCGCGATGTCGCCCGGGATGGCGAGCACGTCGCCGGCGTCGACGACGCGCAGCGCCTCCAGCGCGTTGACCTGGTGGTGCTGGTTGGACGGCCTCAAAAGGACGGACATGTCCCGGATGGCGGCCGGGCCGAAGCGGGCCCCGGGCCGGAAGCTGGCGGCGGTGTCGAAGGGGATGCCGACGATGGCGACCTGGGCGCCCGACCGCTCCGGCTGGGGCTCGAACGGCAGCCTCATGAAGGTCCGTATGCCGGTGAAGCGGGGACTCTGGGTCGCGCTCGGGAGAACCGGCGCCGGCAGCTCTGACATGGGGCGTCCTCCTTGGCCGTGGGCCTGCGGGAGCCCCGCGCCGGGCCGCGCGAGCGCCCGCCCCGGGCCCCCGGGGCACGCTCGGGGGCATCCCCGGCAGCTCCCGTGCGAGGTACGGTATCACCCACGATTCGCCCCCAGCGAGGGGGCTCTCCAACTCAGGAGGAGGCGCCATGGCCCAGATCGCGGGCGGTCTCATGGAGCACATGACGTGGCCGGAGGTGCGCGACGCGGCCGCCGCCGGGCTGCCCGTCGTGGTCCCCATGGGCTCCACCGAGCAGCACGGCCCCCACCTGCCCCTCAACACCGACTGCGTGATCCCGGTCGGGATCGCGCTCGAGGCCGCGCGGCGCCTCCCCCTGGTGGTGGCGCCCCCCATCCGCTTCGGAGCCATGTCGAGGCCGCTGAGCGGGGGCGGTGAGAGCTTCCCGGGCACCCTCTCCCTGCGCGCGAGCACGCTTATCGAGACCCTGTGCCAGGTGCTGGGGGGGCTGGCCAGGGCGGGCTTCCGGCGGCTCTGCGTGCAGAACTGGCATTTCGAGAACGCCGCCTATCTGTGGGAGGCCTGCGACCTCGCCGCCGCCGCCCACCCCGACATCCGCATCCTCGTCCTCGAGGACCCCATGCCCGAGTTCTCAGCGGAGGAGCTGGCGCGCCTTTTTCCGCGCGGCTTCCCGGGCTGGGACGTGGAGCACGCCTCCATAATGGAAACCTCGCTCATGTACGTCCTCGAGCCCGGCCTGGTCAGGCGCGAGCTCATCGCGGACGACCAGGCCGGCCGCCACCCGAGCTGGGACGTGGTCCCGGCGCCCGCCGACTTCATCCCCCGCAGCGGCGTCCTCTGGCACCCCAGCGAGGCCGGGGAGGAGATCGGCCGGATGTTCTTCGAGGCCGGCGCCAGGCGCCTGGAGTCGGCCCTGCGGACCGAGTTCGGCCTCTGAGCGTTCCCCCCCGCCCGGGACACGCGCCCAAGGCCGGCGCGGCTCGATGAGAGAGGCGGCGCACAGGGGCACCTACAGGACCCGCATCGGCACGCAGGAGGTCGAGCTCCCCCTCGTGCCGGTCCCCGGGGGGGCGGTGTCGCTGCTCATGACCATCGACCGCGGGGTCCTTTTCATGGAGCGCGCCGGGCGGGAGCTGGCCGTTCTGCTGGAGCCCTCCCGGCCCCAGGTGGTGGCGTCCGCCGCCACCTTGGGCATCCCGGTCGCGATCGAGGTCACGCGGGCGCTGGGCCTCGACGACTACGTCATCCTCCAGAAGACCCCCAAGATCCACCTGCGCGAGGCGCTCGCGCGGCCCCTGCGCTCCGTCACGACGGACTCCGAGCAGACCCTGCTCCTGGACCGCCGCCGCATCGGCGCCCTGGCCGGGAGACGGGTGGCGGTGGTCGACGACGTCATCGCCACCGGCTCCAGCGTGTGCGCGGCCGTGGAGCTCGTGGAGGCGGGGGGCGGGCGCGTCGTCAGCATCGGGGCGCTGCTCACCGAGGGAGGTCGCTGGCGTGGGGCGCTGGGCCCGAGGGCCTCGGCGGTGGTCAGCCTGGGTGCCATACCGGGGTTCCGGGAGGCGGACGAGGGCTACGTCGAGGTCTGGGACTGAGGTCCGGGCGGGGGGCCCTCCCCCGGCCGCGTCACGTCAGACCCGATCTGGGGCACGCTTTCCTGCCGCCCCCACAGCGAACCCGAGATCAGAGGCCGAAGGTCTTGGCGATGATCTCCTTCATGATCTCGTCCGTGCCTGCGCCGATGCGCCCCAGGCGGGCGTCGCGCCACGCGCGCTCGACCGGGAATTCCCGCATGTACCCGTGGCCGCCCAGGATCTGGATGGCGTCGTCGGCGACCTCCACGGCCACCTGCGTCGCCACCAGCTTGGCCTGGGATATCTCCCGCACGGGGTACTCGCCCTCGTCCCAGCGCCGCGCCGTCTCGTACACGAAGGCGCGCGCGGTCGCGATCCTGGTGGCCATGTCGACCAGCCGGTGCTTGACGACCTGGAACTCGGCGATGGCGCGCCCGAAAGCGGTGCGCTCCTTCGCATACCCGAGTGCGTAGTCGAACGTGGCTTGGGCGCCGGCCACGGCTCCGCAGGCGGCGATGAGGCGCTCTCCCTGCAGCTCCCACATGAGGTTCTTGAAGCCCTCCCCCTCCTCTCCCACCAGGTTGGCGGCGGGCACCCGGCAGCCATCGAACACGAGCTCGGCCGTGTCCGAGGAGTGCATGCCCAGCTTCTCGAGCCGCCGCCCCACTTTGAAGCCCGGCGCGCCCCTCTCGACCACGAAGAGGGAGAGACCCTCGTGCCCGCGCCCGCGGCCGGTCCGCGCGGCCACCAGGGCCCAGGCGCAGCGGGCCCCGTTGGTGATGAAGGTCTTGCTGCCGCGCAGGACGTAGGCATCGCCGTCGCGCACCGCGGAGGTCTCGATGGCGGCCACGTCCGAGCCCGCGCCCGGCTCGCTTATGGCCAGGGCCGCGATCCTCCGGCCCTGGACGGCGGGGACCAGAAAGCGCAGCCGCTGCTCCTCGGTCCCGAATCGCAGAAGAGGCGGCGTCGCCATCTCCGTGTGCACGGCCACCGCCATCCCGAGCCCGCCCGATTGGATGCGGGCCAGCTCCTCGGACAGCACCACGGCCGTGAAGTAGTCCCCGCCCTGGCCGCCGTACTCGGGCGGGTACCTGAGCCCCAGGAAGCCGAGGTCTCCCATGCGTTCGAAGACCGAGTCCGGGAAGGTCGTGCGTTCCCAGTCCTCCAGGTGGGGCGCCACCTCGCGCTCGAGGAAGCGTCGGACCTGGCCTCTCAGCTCCCCGTGCGCGTCCGTGAAGTACATGGGCAGGGCACGATTCTATGGGCCCCGCGCGGGCCCGGCGCCCTGGGCGGAGCGCCTCTCGGGGCGTCGCCGAAGCGGCCTGGGTTATGATGCCGGGGACCCCGCGGGCCCGGGTTCCCCTTTCCAACTGCGATCGCGCGTGTCCTCTCCCCTGGCGCCCCGGGCCCGGGGGATCCCCACTTGAGGAGATGGCTTGGGTTCGGTAATCAAGAAGCGGCGCAAGAAGATGCGCAAGCACAAGCACAAGAAGATGCTCAAGAAGACAAGGTGGCAGCGGCGGGCGCACGCCTAGAGCCGTGCGCCGCGCCCTCTTCGCGGAGGGCGTGGCCCCGCACCTGGCCCGGGGTCTGAGCCCCGCCTGAGGGCGGCCCGGCGCCTCAACCACGAGGCCCGGGCCCCTTTCCCCGCGGCTTGCCGGGCGACATCCTTTGGACACAGACATGGACTAGTGTCCGGGCGTGTCGAACCTGGCCCAGCCGGCGCCCAGCCCCGTGCGAGCCTGGGTGGAGCGCTTCCTGCACGTGATCGCGGAGCCCCGCTCCTACCTCAACGCCGCCTACATGGCGACCGCGCTCCCCTTCGGCCTCTTCTACTTCGCGATCATCATCGGGGGGGCGTCGGTGGGAGCCGCCCTCTCCGTCTTCGGGGTGGGGCTTTTGATCCTGCTCGGGTGCCTCGCCACGGCCTGGGGTCTGGCCCTGTTCGAGCGGGAGGTGGTGGTGGCGCTGATCGGCGTCGACATGCCCCCCCTCTCGCTGCCCGACCCCGAGATCCTCTCCGCCTGGCGGCGGCTGGTGCGCCACCTGCGGCGCGCCACCACCTGGCGCTCGCTCGCCTTCCTCCTCGTCAAGTTCCCGTTCGGGATCTTCGCCACCCTGCTGACCGCGGCCATGCTCGTCCCCTCGCTGGCCATGATCCTGGGGCCGGTGGGCTTCCTGTTCCAGCGGGGGCCCGTGCCGGAGGCGATCGGGCTGCTCATCTTCCCGGGCCTGCCCGGCGTATTCGCCCTCGCGCTCTCCCTCCACGTCCTCAATCGCGTGGGGCGCGCGTGGGGCGGCTTCGCAGCCGAGATGCTGGGGGTGGGCGAGGAAGAGCGGCTCATCTGGGAGGCGCGCCGCCGGGCGGAGGCCGCCGACCGCAGCCGCCGGGAGCTGATCATGAACGTCTCCCACGAGCTGAGGACCCCCATCACCACCATCCAGGCCCACGTCGACTCGCTGCTCCTGCCCCAGGCCGAGAGGCCGGCCGCCGAGGAGGTCGAGCGCAGGCTCCAGGTCACGGCGGCCGAGACCCGGCGGCTGGCCGATCTGGTCGAGGACCTGCTGATGCTGGCCCGGGCCGACTCCGAGGAGCTCAAGGTGACCGTGCGGGCGGTCGAGCTGGCCCCCCTCATGGACCTCGTCGCGCTCTCGCTGGCTCCCCTCGCACGCTCGCAGCGGCAGGTCAGCGTGAATCGGGCGGAGGGCGCCGCCGGCCTCTGGGCGACGGCCGACCCTGACCGGTTGACCCAGGTCCTCACCAACCTCGTTCGCAACGCCGTCAACTACACGCCGGAGGGGGGCGTGGTCTCGCTGCGGGCGGCGGACGGGGGACCCCAGCACGCGGTCATCAGTGTCTCCGACACGGGCTCGGGGATCCCGCCCGAGGAACTGGAGCGGATCTTCGACCGCTTCTACCGTACCGACGCCTCCCGAACGCGCAACACGGGAGGCTTCGGGCTCGGCCTCTCCATCGTCCGCGAGCTCGTGGAGGCGATGGGCGGCAGCGTGCACGCCACCTCCAAGGTGGGCTTCGGAAGCACCTTCTGGATCAGCCTCCGGAAGACGGCCCAGGAGGGCTAGGCGGTCGCGCGCATCCTCATCGTCGAGGACGAGGTCGCCCTCTCGGGACTCATCAGCTCCCACCTGGAAAAGGAGGGGCACACCGTCCACCAGGCCTTCGACGGGCGGCAGGCCCTGGCCGACGCCGAGCGCCTCCTGCCCGAGCTGGTGGTCCTGGACTGGATGCTGCCGGGGCTCGACGGGCTGGCCGTCTGCCGCCAGCTCCGGGCCCGGCATCTGATGCCGATCATCATGCTGACCGCCCGGGGCGACCTGGGCGACCGCGTGGCCGGGCTGCAGGTGGGGGCCGACGACTACGTCGCCAAGCCCTTCTCAATCGTGGAGCTGACGGCCCGCATCGGCTCGGTCCTCCGCCGCGTGGCCCTGGACAGTGCGGCCGTCTCGTCCGACGGCTCCGGGCCTGTCTCATACGGGCCCCTCGTTCTGGACGCCGCCGGCCACCGGGCCACCCTGGGCGGCACCTCGCTCGCACTCAGCCGCCGGGAGATGGCTCTGCTCCGCCTGCTCATCTCCCACCCCGGCCGGACCTTCTCGCGCGACTACCTCCTGGAGAAGGTCTGGGGGAGCGACTACGACGGCCTCGACAGGGCTGTCGACACCCAGATCGTGCGCCTGCGCCGAAAGCTGGGCCCGTTGGGCGACCACCTGGAGGCCGTCTGGGGCGTCGGCTACCGCTTCCGGACCGAGCCGGCGCCGCCCGCACCGACATCTTTTTGACACAGGGCGCGTTTACCATGCGGCCGTCAAAGAGCCATCACCCGATGGCGGGCATTCCTGGAGGGAAACGATGAGCACCGGCGCCGACGGGGACAGCGTCCTCGCCACCCACGAGCTGTTCAAGAGCTACGGGTCGCGGCCCGCCGTCAAGAACCTCGAGCTGCGGGTCCACCGGGGCGAGATCTTCGGCTTCCTGGGGCCCAACGGGGCGGGCAAGACGACCACCATCCGCATGGCGCTCGGACTCATACGGCCCAGCGCGGGCTGGGTCGAGGTGCTGGGCGAGGATGTCGCCCGCCACGGGGCCCGGGTCCTGCCCCGGGTCGGGGCGCTCATCGAGGCGCCCGCCCTCTACGGCTACATGTCGGGGCGCGCCAACCTGCAGGCGGTGGCCGGCGTCCTGGGCGGGATCTCGCGGCAGCGCTTGGACGAGATCCTGGAGCTGGTCGACCTGGCGGGGCGGCAGCGCGACCGGGTCAAGTCCTATTCCCTGGGCATGAAGCAGCGGCTGGGGGTGGCCATGGCGCTGCTCCACGACCCCGAGCTTTTGGTGCTGGACGAGCCCGCCAACGGGCTCGACCCGGCCGGCATCGTGGAGATGAGAGACCTGCTCCGGCGCCTGGCCGGAGCAGGCAAGACGGTCTTCATCTCGAGCCACGTGCTGGGCGAGGTCCAGCAACTGTGCGACAGGGTGGCCATCCTGAAGGCGGGGGAGCTGGTCAGGGTGGCCCCGGTCGCCGACCTGGTGGGCGCGACGGGGGAGTTCGCGGCCAGGTTCGACGACCCGGGGCCCGCCCTGGCCCTCGTCCGCGCCCAGCCGTGGGGCGCAGCCGCCCGCATCGAGGAGGGCTTCCTCGTCACCCCCTCCCCCACGGGCCGCGGCCGCGACCTCATCCATTTCCTGGCCGCGGGCGGCCTCTGGCCGGACTCGGTCGCCCCCCGCCAGCAGGGGCTGGAGGAGATCTTCTTGAGCCTTACAGGAGAGGTCAATTGAGCACCGCAGTCGAGGTCGCCACCCCCAGCGCCGCCCGCGGGGAGCGGGCCCCCCACCCGAGCTTCGCGGGCGCCGTGCGCGCGGAGCTGCTCAAGATCCGGCGCCAGCGCGCCAACCTCATCTTCCTGGTCCTGGCCCTGCTCGGCTTCGGGGTCCTGATGCTGACCCTGGCCTTCGCCGACAGCATGCGCACCGAGCTCTCCTCCCGGACCGTGGTGGGGCAGGGGCAGGCGCCCGCGCCCGGCGCGGTCGTCTTCTACTACCACGTGGTGGAGGCGCTCCTGGGCACCTTCCAGACCGCAGGCGGGATCGTCCTCCTGATCATCTCCGCCCGCCTGGTGGCCATGGAGTACAGCGCGGGCACGATCCGGGTCCTGCTCTCGAGGGGCATCGGGCGCCTCCACTTCCTGTTCGCCAAGCTCGTCGCCCTGGCCCTGCTGGGGGTGGCCATGCTCGTCGCCTTCGCCATCGTCGCTGCGGGCGGCATCACCCTCGTCGTCGTGGCCTGGGGGCAGAGCGCGACCTGGTACACGGCGCTCCCCGCCAGCGCCTGGCACGACCTCGGCCTGGCCGGCGCGGCGGCCCTCATCAGCGTCGCCGCCTGCATCACGGTCGGGGTCACGGCCGGCGTGGTCGGGCGCTCGATGGCCTTCGGGCTGGGGGCGGCCATGGCCTTTTTCCCGGCCGACAACTTCGCGACCGGGATCCTGAACCTCCTCGCGCACGTGACCAACAACCAGATCTGGGCGGGCGCCTCGGCGTACCTTTTCGGGCCCAACCTCAACCAGGTGCCGCACGAGCTGGTGAGCCGGATCGGGGGCTTCGGCCCGGGGCCGGCGGTGCCCGTCGACGCCACCCATGCCCTGCTGGTGGCGGCCGGCTTCGCTTGCGGGTTCCTGGCTCTTTGCGGGCTGCTGACCTGGCGGCGGGACGTCCTCGAGTAGGCTCCCGCCTTACGCGGGTCCGCGGCCGTCAACTTGGTCGCTTCTCTCTCGGACAAGAGCCCCGGAGGGCGTGATTCCCGATTGGTCGCTCGCCGCGAGCCCTCCCGGCTCAGCCTTGCACAGACGTGCCCGGTGGCATAGTCGGCACTTCGGCACTCCACCCGGTTGGCCGGTGTTGTCAGAGGACGCTGACCGCGTCCAGGAGCCGCGCCTTGAGGAGCTCGTCCGCGCGCGCCTCCCGGGCGCCGATCTCGACGTATCCCATGCTGCCGACGTAGCAGAGGAGCTCGCCTCGAGCGACCTCTGAGAAGGTGCGTGCCACGGTGCTCACACTGTGGCCGTTGACGGCCAGGCCGCGGGGGGCGGCCCGGACGTTGGTGACGAGGTTGCCGAATCCGTCGATCCACATCACGCAGGCCCCGCGGGCGGGAAGGCGGACGAGGTCGTGGGCGGGCTCGCCGAGGTCGGCCGGCTCGGCCC
>JBOHUY010000180.1:0-3621 GCA_050735015.1 Candidatus Dormibacterales bacterium
CGCCAGCGTCGGGCTCCGCTTCCAGGGCGGCATGGACATGGCGCGCCGGGCGGCGGCGGACTCCCTCGTCTTCGCGTTCAGCGGCGCCGACCTGGTCGGACGCGCGGACGCCCCCGGCCAGATGTCGACCCTTGAAGACCTCCGCGGCTCCGGCGCCTCCTTTGCCTACGAGCCCATCTTCGTGGGGACGCTGGGGGGGCGGCCCTGCTTCGCGGCCGCGTGCGGCGTGGTGTCGCCCCAGCCCGCGGCCGGACCCGGCCTGCGCGACTGGCTGGCCCGGGACGAGGCCGTCGGCCTCGCCGCGGGCCGGGCCTGGCAGCTCAACCACTGGTGCTTGGACCATGCCTTCTGCGGCCGCTGCGGCGCCCCCACCGAGGTCTCGGCCCAAGAGCTCTGCCGCGTGTGCCCGTCTTGCGGCAACCGGCACTACCCGCGCGTGACGCCGGCCGTGATCGTCCGCGTGGAGCGCGGCTATCGCATCCTGCTGGCCCACCGCAAGGGCGTGAGGTCGGCCGTCTACAGCCTGCTGGCGGGCTTCGTCGAGCCGGGCGAGAACCTCGAGGAGGCGGTCGCCCGGGAGGTCTTGGAGGAGGTCTCGATCGAGCTCCAGGAGATCCACTACGCGGCCAGCCAGCCGTGGCCGTTTCCCGGCCAGCTCATGGTCGGCTTCGCCGCCCGCTCGGGGGCGGGGGACGCGGTCGCGGACGGGGTGGAGCTCGACGACGCACGCTGGTTCGGCCGCGGGGAACTGCCGGACTTGCCTCCCCCCTACACCCTCTCACGCCGCCTCATCGACCAGTTCGCGGTGGGCGCGTGAGTCGGCCGGGACCCATCAGGACCCGACTCTGCGAGGAGCTCGGCGTGGAGCACCCCGTCCTCCTGGCGGGCATGGGCCTCAAGGGCCTGGCGACGCCGCCGGCCCTGGTGGCGGCCGTCTCCGAGGCGGGCGGGTTGGGCGTGATGGGATGTTCCTGGACTCCCCCCGAGACGGTCCGAGAGCGCATCGGGGAGGTGCGCCGCCTGACCAAGAAGCCCTTCGGCGTCGACCTTCTCCTGCCCGCCTCCATGGACCCCGGCGCCGTCCCCGACTGGGGCGCCATGCGGGCTCGCATCGAGCGCGAGTACCCGCGCCACGTGGCCTTCGTGGACGAGGTCCTCCAAGAGCACGGGCTCGAGCGTGAGAGCGCGCCCCCTGGCGAGGTCCTCGCCCCGGAGTCGATCCGGGCCTCCGTCGAGGTCGTCCTGCAAGAGCGCGTGCCCGTGTTCGCGGCCGGGCTCGGGGACCCGGCCTGGGTGGTGCCGCTGGCGCGCGCGGCGGGCACCAAGGTCATGGGCCTGGCCGGGAGCCTGCGCCACGCCCAGCGCCACCGCGCCGCCGGCGTCGACTACGTGATCGCGCAGGGGAGCGAGGCGGGGGGCCACACGGGCACCGTCACCAGCCTCACCCTCTGGCCGCAGGTGGTGGACGCGGTCAGCCCCCTGCCCGTGATCGCGGCCGGCGGTATCGGGGACGGCCGCGGCCTCGTGGCCGCCCTCGCGCTCGGTTGCGTGGGGGCCTGGGTGGGCACCGCCTTCCTCCTCTCAGAGGAGTCACGGATCCACCTCGAGCACAAGCGGCAGATAGCGGGCGCCCGCTCCGAGGACTTCGTGGTCACCCGGGCCTACACGGGCAAGACGGGGCGCGACTTCAGGAACGATCTCATACGGCGCTGGGAGGCCTCCGGCCTCGAGGCCCTCCCCATGCCCCTCCAGAGCCTCGTCATGGAGGACCTCCTCCACTCCGCCGCCCGAGCCGGACGGTACGACCTCCTCAACAACCCGGCGGGCCAGGTGGGCGGCATGCTGGACACCGTGAGGCCCGCCCGCGAGATCTTCTCGGACCTGGTCGAGGGGGCCCGGCGGACGCTGGACGCCCTCTGGGCCATGGCACCCGCCGGCGCCAGCGCGGACGCCGGCTGAAAGAGCGCCTTGGACTTCGCTTTCACCGAGGAGCAGGAGATGCAGCGGCGGGCCCTGCGCGAGCTGCTCCGCAAGGCCTGCCCTCCTCACTACGCCCGCTCCTGCGACGAGGAGAAAACGCCCCCCCGCGAGGCCTTTCAGGCGCTGGCCGAGGCGGGCTGGCTGGGGCTTGGAATCCCGCCCGAGCACGGGGGCCAGGGCGGCGACCAGGTCGACATGGCGATCCTGCTCGAGGAGACGGGCCACGCCATGGTCGACCTCGGCCTCTGGGTCTTCAGAGCCCTCATCTACGGGGGCCAGGCCGTCCTCGACGCGGGCACCGAGGAGCAGAAGCGCTTCTTTCTGCCCCGCGTCGCGGCCGGCCGTCTCTGCGCCTGCTTCGCCCTCACCGAGCCCGACTCGGGCTCGGACGCGGCCTCCCTGCGGACCACGGCCACCCGGGACGGGGACGCTTACGTGATCGAGGGCCAGAAGATGTTCTGCTCGGGCTTCACGGTCAGCGACTACGTGCTGGTCGCGGCCCGCACCGACAAGGCCCTCCCCAAGCACGCCGGCATCTCGCTCTTCCTGGTCGACACGAAGGCGCCCGGGCTCACCCACCGCGTGCTGGAGGTGCTCGGCCACCGCTCGGTGGCGACAACGGCCCTGCACCTCGACGCCGTGCGCACGCCCGCCTCCAGCCTGCTGGGCCCCCTCAACGGGGGCTGGGCGCTCGTCGCCAGGTACCTCGAGTGGGAGCGGCTCTGCCTCTCGGCGGCCCGGACGGGGGGCGCGCTGGCGGCGCTCGAAGAGGCCGTCGCATGGGCCAAGGAGCGGCAGCAGTTCGGGCGGCCGATCGGGAAGTTCCAGGCCGTCTCGCACCAGCTGGCGGAGATGGCCATGCTCGTCGACATCTCCCGACTGCTGGTCCAGCGCTACGCGTGGATGCTCAGCCAGGGTCGCGCCGGCCACATGGACGCGGCCGTCTTGAAGCTCTTCTCGGCGGAGGCCTACAAGGAGGTTGCGGACCGCGGCCTGCAGGTCATGGGCGGCTATGGGTACAGCATGGAGAGCGCCATGCAGCGCCACTTCCGGGACGCCCGGCTGGGCACCATCGGAGGCGGGACCTCCGAGATCCAGAAGAACATCATCGCGAAAGAGCTGGGCCTGTGACCGGGCTCTACTGGGAGGAGTGGGAGCCGGGGCGCGAGTGGGAGACCGCCGCGCGCACGATCGGGGAGGCGGAGATCTCGCACTTCGCCGGCCTCTCCGGCGACTTCAACCCCCTCCACGTCGACGAGGAGTACGCCCGCGGGACCATCTTCGGGACGCGCATAGCCCACGGCCCCCTCGTCTACGCCATCGCCGCCGGCCTCATCTTCCAGCTCCACCTCTACGACGACACCCTGATCGCCTTCCTGGGCCTCGAGTCCCTTCGCTTCACGCACCCGGTTCGCGCGGGCGACACCGTGCGGGCCCGGATCCGGGTCCTGGACAGGCGTGAGACCTCGAGGTCCGACCGCGGCGTCATGAGGCGGGAGCTCCGGGTCCTGAACCAGCGCCAGGAGTGCGTCCAGGAGGGGGTCCAGGTCTTCCTCCTCAAGCGCAGGCCGGGCGCGCCTTGAGACACCCTTTGTCAACCCCGTACATTTGTTCGGGGAGCGACGGTGCATTAGGCAGCAC
>JBOHUY010000181.1:0-2816 GCA_050735015.1 Candidatus Dormibacterales bacterium
CGAAGCTTCGACTTTGAGAGTCGACCGACTTTTCGAATCGGGTGCGGCTCTTCTGAAGGGACATCAGTGAGAGCCCGGAACGAGTTTATTCAGGTAGCGAGAGCCGTGCATGCGGTGGCGCTCACGAGCCAGGTGGAAACGCCAATACGCGTCAAAGTCGCCGTTGGTGCGCGACGTCCGAAGCTTGAGAACGGCTTCGGCGCCCGTCAGGCTCCAGCGGGCGCCGGTCAGGTCCATGGGGTCGCGGACCAGGTGCCGGCAGGCTCCCTCGATTACCCCGGTTCCGTTGCTGAGGGGAGTCGGGTAGCGGAGGAAGGCACTCTTGCGGGTGAGGTACGCGGCGCAGGATTCGGCGCCTTCTCGGCGAGCTGACTCCAGGCCATGCCCGGCACCTGGTCCGCGACCCCATGGACCTGACCGGCGCCCGCTGGAGCCTGACGGGCGCCGAAGCCGTTCTCAAGCTTCGGACGTTGCGCACCAACGGCGACTTTGACGCGTATTGGCGTTTCCACCTGGCTCGTGAGCGCCACCGCATGCACGGCTCTCGCTACCTGAATGAACTCGTTCCGGGCTCTCACTGATGTCCCTTCAGAAGAGCCGCACCCGATTCGAAAAGTCGGTCGACTCTCAAAGTCGAAGCTTCGCTGACCCTCCGGCTCGCGATCCGGCCGCCATCGGGGATCAGCATAGTGCCGCCGCCGGATTGGCAGGCGGCGCCCGCGGGAGGCGCTGGCCGCGAGGTCCGGTCGTGCCCCTTCCCGCTCGATTGCTCCAGCTCCGGTGGGCGTCCTGCCACTGCAAGCCCCCCGCCCCATGACGTTACTGGCGCCCAGCCTGCCCGGCCGATCCGAAGTGCGATACTGGCCCCGCGACGCGGCCAGCGGGCCGCCAGACGCCGGCAGAGGTTCGTGAGGAGCCAACCGTGGTCAAGCCGATTCTTCAGATTTACCCGGTAATCCCCGCCGCCAGCGAAGAGGAGCGGGCCGCGCTGCGCCCGATCGGGCGGAACAGCGAGCGCTACCAGCAGGTCATCGAGGGCGCCACCGAGGTGGTGCGCGCGGCGGACGAGCTCGGCTTCTGGGGCGTCTCCACGATCGAGCACCACTTCCACTCCGAGGGCTACGAGGTGGGCCCCAGCCCGGGGTTGTTGGACGCCTACTGGGCGGCCGTCACCAAGAGCATCAGGGTCGGCCAGCTCGGCTACACGATGGGAGCCCAGAACCCGATCCGGGTGGCGGAGGAGACCGCCATCCTGGATCACCTGACCAAGGGCCGTTGCTTCGTAGGGTTCTCGCGCGGCTACCAGGCTCGCTGGACCAACATCCTGGGCCAGCACCTCGGCAGCCGCGCCACGCTCTCCCCGGCGGGCCGGAGCGAGGAGCAGAAGGCCGCCCTGGGAGCCGAGGAGCTGGCCGCTCAGATGCAGGATGACAACATCAACCGACAGATCTTCCAAGAGCAGATCGAGATGGTGCTGGAGGCCTGGACCCAGGACAGCGTCGAGCACAACACTGGCCGCTGGCAGATTCCTTATCCGTACGAAACCGGAATCGCCTGGGGCATGAGCGATGCCACCCGGCGGCTGGGGGCCCCCGGCGAGGTGGGCCCGGACGGCCGCCTGCGGCGCGTCAGCGTCGTTCCCGCTCCCTACACCAAGCCCTACCCCAAGGTCTTCGTGGCCAGCAACGCGAGCCAGGAGACTGTTGAGTACTGTGGCGGCAAGGGTTTCGTGCCCACCTACTTCTCAGGCATCGGCCGGGCCGGCAAGTTCGGGCAGGCCTACGTCGACCGGGCAGGCGAAGCAGGCCTCTCCTTCGCCTTGGGGGAAAACCAGGCGCTGGTGCGCTGGATGCAGATCGGCGACACCGCCGAGGACGCTCGACGAGCGGTGGCTGAGTACGACTCTGAGATCTACGTCAACCTCTACAAGGCGCTGACCCCGATGATGCCGCTGGATCCCGCCGACCCGGTGCAGTCGGCGCTTGACTGCGGTCTGTGGATGGCTGGCACCGTCGACGAGGTGCGCAGCCAATTCGTCGAGCAATGGCGTGAGCTTCCGGCCGAGTACGTGGTCCTCATCTTCCACTATGCGCAGCAGCCGGCCGCCAGCGTGATCCAAAACCTGGAGCTGTTCATGCGCCACGTAAAGCCCGCCCTCGACGAGCTGACCGAGTACGCCAAGCCGGTCGGCTCCTCCTAGCAGCCCGTCCGAGTCTCGGCCACGATAGTCACCGCCGAGATGGAGCCGATGCCCCGGAGCGTCTGGAGGGCAGCGATGAGGGCCGCCTGCGGGCTGCCCTGGGCACACTCCCGCAGCTGAAGCTCGAGCCGCCGGACTCGCTCCTCGGCGACCGCCACCACGGTCAGATAATCGTCGAAGACAACGCGACTGGCCGGGAACTGAAAGCTGAGCTGTCTGAGCCAGGCCCGGTACCTCGGCGACCAGGCGGGTGTTCCGGCTGGTGGCCGCAAGCCCTGGCGAAGCAGGAACTTGGTGAGGCGATGCTTGGCTCGAAGCAGATCCGCCTTGGCGTCAAAGCGAGCCCGGACCAGGTCGCGGAGGGCCTCGTCCTCAGGCCCAGGCACCCAGACCGGAGTCAGGTCGCCACTGCGCAGCAGGCGGGCCAGGCTCAGTGCATCACGGCTGTCGGTCTTGACCCGGGGGCTATAACCGAAAGTTGTGGATCGGGTTCGGGGAGAGGAGCGTGGCGTACCCTCCGGTTTGTTGAAGACCGAGGGCGGCTGTGATGCCGTCCATGGAGGGCACGCCGTTGTTGAGCATAGTCGTCGGAGACGAGGAGAGGGCGGAGCTTGGG
>JBOHUY010000182.1:0-9793 GCA_050735015.1 Candidatus Dormibacterales bacterium
GCTACCAGGACATGATCGGGAAGCTGGGCGGCCTCGGGGCCCGCGTGGAGCGCGGGCGGGGTGGGCTCCGCCGCCAGGCTCAGGACTCGGAGTCGTTCGAGTAGGCGCCGGCCGCGATGCTGGCGAAGCGGATCGGACTCGACCTTGGCACCTGCCGCCTGCGCGTGCACGTCAAGGGCGAGGGCACGGTCCTGGACGAGCCCTCGCTGGTGGCCTGGGACCGGGGCCGCTCTCGGGTGCTGGCGGTGGGGCACGAGGCGTCCCCGGGCCGGCTCGATCCTCGTGCCGAGCTGGTCCGGGCGGTGAGCGCCGGGGAGATCGCGGACATCGCCCTGGCGGGCGCCCTCCTGGGCCACCTGATCGGGCGCGTCGACGGCCGCCACCGCGTCTTCAGGCCGGAGGTGGTGGTCTGCGTGCCGTCGGGAGCCACGGCCCCTCAGCGCTGCGCGCTCGCGGGTGCGGCCCTGGGTGCGGGGGCAAGGCAGGCGTGGCTGGTCGATGCGCCGCTGGCGGCGGCCATCGGAGCAGAGCTCCCGATCGCCGGACGGGAGGCCGTGGCCCTGTGCGACCTGGGAGGCGGGGCCACCCGCCTGGTCGCCATCGTCGAGAACGGCGTGCTGGCGGCCCGCTCCCTGCCCGTCGGCGGCGAGGACCTGGACATGGCCGTCGCCGCCGCCCTCCTGTCCGGGCCGGGCCTCACGGTGGGGCGCGCGACGGCCGAGGAGCTGAAGGTGGCGGTCGGGGTGGCCGCGGCGGGCCCCCTCACGGTGGAGGTTCGAGACGCGGGCCCGGGCGCGACCGGCTCCAGGCGGGTCGAGGTCGCTCCAGAGGTGGTGAGCGGGGCTCTCCAGGAGCCTCTCATCCGCATCGCCGACGCCCTGGCCGACTTCTTGTCGGAGGTGACGGCGATGGGGGTCAGTTTCGCCCAGAAGACGGTCCTGCTGACCGGGGGCGGGGCCCAGTTGCGGGGGCTCGACCGCTTCCTCGCCAGCCGCGCCGGGACCCGTGTGGCCGTGGCGGCGGCGCCCGCGACCTGCGCGGTGAGGGGGGCGGCCCTCGCCCTGGACGAGTTCGCCGTGCTCAAGCGGCACCAGGGCTACGTCAGGTGAATCCCGCCGGGCGGCGACCAGCGCTCTTCGCCCGGTGACCACCGTCAACCTCGCCGTCGACGGCTCGGGCCTGGCGCGGCCGCTCGCCGGCGTGGGGACGTACACGCGGGAGATGCTCCGCGCCATGACCGTGGAAAGGCCCGTGAACCCGATCGTCCTCTTCGTCCCGCCGGGGGTGGAGGCGGGCCCCCAGCCGGAGCCGGTCAGGGTCCGGGAGATCCCCCCCGGAAGGTTCGCGGGCAGGCACGTCCTCTGGCCGCGGCGGCTGCGCGGCCTGGGCGCCGCCTGCTACTGGGGGGCGGCCGGCCAGCTGCCCCTGGGCCGCCTCAGATGCCCGTCGGTGATCACAGTCCACGACCTCGCCATCTACGTGGAGCCGGCCTGGTTCCCGCGCGGGCAGCCGCTCAGCACCAGGCTCGTCGTGCCTCGCTCGGTGAGGCGGGCCGACCGCATCATCGCCGTTTCCGCCAACACTGCCCGCGACCTGCGGTCGATGTTCGGCGTGGAGGGCTCAAAGATCGACGTGGTGCACCACGGCGTCTCGCCCGCGTTCCGCCCCCTCGAGCCCGACCGGCTGGAGGCGGCCCGGGCTCGCTTCCGGCTGCCGCCGGGGTTCGTGCTCTTCGTGGGCACGATCGAGCCCCGCAAGAACCTGGACACGCTTCTCGAGGCCTGGGCCATGATGCGGGATCGGCCGCCGCTCGTCATCGCCGGCGCCTGGGGGTGGAGGTTCGAGGCGACCCGTGAGCGCATCCGCCGACTCGGATCGGGGGTTCACGTGCTGGGTGCCGTGGACGCCGCCGAGCTGCCCCTCCTCTACAACCTCGCCGCTTGCCTCGCCCACCCGGCCTGGTACGAGGGCTTCGGGCTCACCCCCCTCGAGGCCATGGCCTGTGGCGTCCCGGTGGTGGCTTCCGACGCGTCGTCTTTGCCCGAGGTGGTGGGGGACGCCGGCCTCCTGGTGCCACCCGACCAGCCCGACCTCTGGCGGGAGGCCCTGGAGCGCGTCCTGCGCGAGCCCGACCTCGCCTCGGAACTGCGCCGAAGAGGCGTCCTGCGGGCGGCGGAGTTCAGCTGGACCCGGGCCGCGGAACACCTGTGGCGGGCGGTCGACGAGGTCAGCGCAGAAGCGAGCTGACCACGTCCGCGACCCGCTCGGCGCACGCCGCCCAGGTGAAGAGCCGCGCCCGGCGCCTGCCCTCGGAGGCCAGGCGCCTTTGCATCTCGGCGTCCGACAGGAGCTGTTCCAGCCGGGCGCGGACGGCTCCGGCGTCTCGGGGCTCCTCCACGAAGAGGGCCGCCTCTCCGGCGACCTCCGGCAGCGACGACGTCCTCACCGTGATGACGGGAAGGCCAACCCTCATCGCCTCCAGGACGGGGAACCCGAAGCCCTCGTACAGGCTCGGGAAGACGAGCGCGGCGGCTCGCCGGTAGAGGAGCTCGCGCGTGGCGTCGTCGACGCGACCGAGCACCCGGCACCGCGGCGACCCCTCCAGCCTGCGCACGACCTCCGGCTCCACCGGATCGCCCGCGCAGACGAGCAGCAGACCGGGGATCCCCTCCACGGCCGCCAGAGCGGTGACCTGGTTCTTCCTCGCCTCCAGCCGGCCGACGTGGAGCACGAACCGCCCGTCGACGCCCAGCTCGGCGAGCCGCCGGCGGTCCTCGGCCTCCTGGGGCGGGGCGGGCTCGGGCGGGGCTCCCTCACCGCCTCCGGGGTGTGCCACGACGACGCGGGCGGGATCGACGCCGTGCAGCCGCTCGAGGTCGGCGCGCGTCGCCTGCGAGACGGTGAGCAGGACCGGACAGCGCTCCTCGGCCCACCTGGTGGTCGCGCGAAGGTATGCCCGCGCCGGGCGCGGGTAGGCCTCCGGGAAGTGCTCGTATGCGAGGTCATGCACGACCGCGAGCGGGCGCGCCGGGCACCAGAAGGGGACCACGTGGGAGGGCACGAACAAGAGGTCGGGACGCCGCCGGCGGAGCTCGAGCGGCAGGCGCACCTGCGACCAGAGCCGGGGGAAGGGCATGACGGTGAGGTCGACGTCAAGGCCGGGGGAGGGGCGTCGCGAGTACATCGCCCAGTCCGCGCCGGGGACGAGGGCGGGCAGGCGGACGGCAAGCTCGCGCGCGTAGAGCTCGGTGCCGGTCAGCGTGGACCTGGCCGCGGGACCGGCGTCGAAGGCGACCAGCGGCCGTGCCCGCGACTTCACCGAAAGCATCCCCGCGGCTCGGGATCGGGATGGGCAGCGGTCTTGGGCAGCGTGACGCCGATGATAATCACCCTTCGTGAAGCCTCCCCGCGTCCAGGTGCTGGGCGTGGGCGTCGACTGTGTGGACATGGCGGGCGCCCTGGACGCCATCGAACGCCTCGCCGAAGAGCCGGGCGAGCACCTGGTCGCCACCGTCAACCCCGAGTTCGTGATGCGGGCGAGCGCGGATCCTGCCTTCGCCGCCGTCCTCCGGGCGGCCGACCTCTGCCTTCCCGACGGCGCCGGCGTGGTGTGGGCGGCGCGCCGCCGGGGCGCGCGCCTGGAGCGGGTCGCGGGCGCCGACCTCGTGCCCGGGGTCGCGAGCCTGTGCGCTAGCCGGGGCTGGCCGATCTTCTTCCTGGGGGCGGGTCCGGGCGTCGGCGAGACGGCGGCGGCGGCCCTTGCCGCGGCCGCACCGGGGCTCAAGGTGGCGGGGGTGCACGCGGGCTCGCCCGCGGCGGAGGACGACGAGGTCAGCCTTGGGCTGATCCGGGAGCGATCGCCCAGGATCCTCCTCGTCGCCTACGGCGCCCCCCGTCAGGAGCTCTGGATCCAGCGCCACAGAGGCCGCCTGGGAGTTCCCGTCGCGATCGGCGTGGGTGGGGCTCTCGACTTCCTCTCGGGGCGGGCGGCGCGCGCTCCTCGCTGGATGCGCCGGGCGGGGCTCGAGTGGCTGCACAGGCTGGCCCGCGAACCCTGGCGCGCAAGGCGGATGGCCGTGCTCCCGCTTTTCGCGGTCCGGGTCCTCAAGGAGGCGCGTGGCCCCCGCCGGGCCTGATAAGGACGCCTTTCGAGCCGACCTTATGATGTGGGGCCGTGACGGCCCCCCCCGATCTCTCCGTCGTCATTCCCTCCTACAACGAGGAGGCGCGGCTGCCCCGGACCCTGGCCGTCATCGACCCCTATCTGACCTCGCTGGGCCGGTCCTTCGAGGTCGTTCTGAGCGACGACGGCAGCCGTGACGGGACGGCGGCGGTCATGGAACGGGCCGCCGCCGAGCACCCCTACGTGCGCGTGGTCAGGCTGCCCGCCAACCGCGGGAAGGGACGCGCCATCGCCGCCGGCGTCGCCATCACCTCGGGCCGGCGCGTCCTGATCAGCGACGCCGACCTCTCGACGCCCATCGACGAGCTCCCCAAGCTGGAGGCCGCCATGGCCGAGGGTGCGGGCGTCGCCATCGCCTCGCGCGCGGTGCCTGGCTCCAGGATCGAGGTCAGCCAGCCCGCCCACCGGGTGCTGATGGGGAAGTCCTTCAACCTCTTGGTGAGAGCGCTGGTGCTGCCCGGCCTGTCCGACACCCAGTGCGGCTTCAAGCTCTTCGACGGCGAGGACGCCAGGCGCTACTTCGCCGCCCTGCGCACGGACGGCTTCGCCTACGACGTGGAGATCCTCTGGCGTGCCCGCCAGGAGGGCCGCTCGGTCCACGAGGTGCCCGTTCGCTGGCTTCACTCCGCGCCCACCAGGGTGGCGGCCATCAGGCACTCGGCGGACATGCTGAAGGACGTGGTCAGGCTGCGCCTGGGCCGATGAAGCGGTCGAGGGCGGACCTCTCGCCCCGCCGCGGGCGGGAGATTTGGCGCCCGCGCCCGTTTCAGAAGGCGATGCCCTCCCGCACAGCCGCGCTCCTGCCCCGCCCGCGGCCAGGCGTCTGAGCGAGCCCCCCATGGCCGCCACCTTGGCGGGCGCGCCCCGCTCGCACGCCGCCTCCCGGGCCTTTTTCCTGCGGGTGCCACGGCCGCTCCTCCTGCCGCTCGCCCTGGCGGCCGCGCTGGTCGTGGTGACCTCGGTCCCCTACGTTTATGCCTACGCCACGCAGCCCCGCGGACACGAGTTCTTGGGCTTCTTCTTCCTGGCCGACGACGCCAACACCTATCTGGCCAAGATGCGCGAGGGCCTCCAGGGAAGCTGGCTGTGGACCAACCACTACACCATGGAGCCGAGCCCGGGCGCCTACTTCTTCACCTTCTGGCTCGCCCTCGGGCACCTGGCGGGGGTCGCACACCTCTCGCTCATCGTGACCTATCAGGCCGCCCGCGTGGTGGGCGCCTTCGCCCTGCTCCTGGCGGCCTGGATGTTCATCTGCCACTTCGTCGAAGAGCCCGCGGCCCGGCGCTTCGCGATCGTCTTCTGCGCGCTGGGCCTCGGATGGGGCTACGTGATCCAGGCCCTCGGTCACCCACTCATCCTGGGCGTGCGCAGCGACACGCTGGACTGGCGGATGCCGGAACTCTCGGTCTTCTACTCGGTCCTGGCCCTGCCCCATTTCGTCTGGGCGGCCGCCTTCCAGGCCGCGGCTGCGGTGCTCACCCTGAGAGCCGCCGACAAGGGCAGTCTGAGGCTAGCGGCCCTGGCCGGACTGGCCTGGCTGGGCGAGTCCTCCATCCATGCGCAGATGCCCATCCTGGTCGGGGGGGCGGTCGTGGTGGCGGCTGTGGCCCGACCGGTGGGGCGGCGGGGCTGGGCCGCAGTCGGCCTCGCGCTCGCCATCGCCGCCCCCTACATCGCGTATTCGTACCTGGGGTATCGAACCAGCCCCGAGGTGGCGCGGTGGAGCGACGGATGGCGAAACAACCTTCCACCGGAGGGCGTCAGCCTCCTGCTCGCCCTCGGGCCCCAGCTGGCGCTGGCCTTGCTGGGCCTGCCCGGGGCCCTGCGCCGCCGCTCGCGCGAGGACGTGTTCCTGCTCGCCTGGCTCGTGCTCCTGATCGCCATCCTCTGGCTCCCGACCCCGGCCGCCAACCTGCGCCGGCGGTTCTTCGACGGCGTCTACCTGCCCCTCGTGGTGCTGGCGGCAAGGGGCCTCTACGAGCAGGTGGTGCCCCGGCTCCGCTCGCTCAGGATGCGGCGCCTGATCCCCTTCACGTACGTGGTCGTGGCCGCGGTCGGCAGCGCCTTCCTGGTCCTCGCCCCCCTCAAGTTCGCCGCCCGGCCGCCGTACACGATGCCGGCCGCGCAGTTGAGCGGCGTCACGTGGCTGGCCAAAGAGCCCACCGGCGCTGTGCTGTCCTCTCCGTCGATGGGTCTTTTGGTCCCCGCCTACACCTCGGACACGGTCTATGTCGGCCAGTACAGCGAGACCTACAGGTACGCTGAGAAGGGGCGCCAGGCGTACCGGCTCCTGACCGGGCGGGCCGACCTCCGTGCCTTCGTGAATGCCGAAGGCATCCGCTATGTGCTCTGGACCGACGAGTTCGGGGGCAGGCCGCCCTCGGTGCTGGGGAAGCCCGCCTACTCGGCTCCGGGCGTGAGGGTGTACAGGCTCTACTGAACAGACCCGCCGGGGGCGGCAAGGGCTCCCCTCGTTTGCTTCTCTCGCCTCAGCGCTGCCGGCGCACGAATATGTCGGCCACGCCGTCCGAGTAGACGCGCTTCCAGTCGGGCTGCGTGAGGAGGACGTTGGAGAGCGCCGCCCCGTGGTTGAAGACGACGTAGTCCACGCGGTAGCGGTCCAGGATGGCGCGCCAGTCGGGTCGGAGCGTCTGAAGGTCGTTATACCGGTAGAGCATGGAGTCACCCATGAGCTCCGCCTCACCGAAGATGAAGACGCGGCGGTCGGGCTGGGGGTAGAACCTCTCCACCAGGTAGCCTCCCCAGCCGTACTGGTTGAACATCCGGGTGCCTACGCCCGGGTGGGCCGCCAGCCAGGTGGCCGCCCCCACCGGGTAGCTGGCCGCCGTCACGCGGGCCTGGGTGGAGAGGTCGGAGGCGACCTTGACCGCCGACGCCACCCCGATCAGCGCCAGCGCGACCGCGGTCACCACCGCCGCGCCTCGCGGCGCTTTCCCACCGCGAAGGCGCGGGCGGAGGCGGCGCGCGACCTGGGTCCAGCCCGCCGACCAGGACGCGACGACGACCGGCGTGCAGGCCGCCACGAAGAGCGCGATGTGCCGCTGGGACTCCAGGGCGAGGGCGACCGCGATCAGGCTCACGAGCAGCTCATAGAGGCTGGGTCGCCGGACCGCGAACCCGACCACCAGGACCAGGAGCATGGCCTCGAACGGCCGCAGGTAGGCGGCGTGGAAGTCGGGTGAGAGCCACTCCTGGATGAGCAGCTGTTGGGCCGCGCTGCCCTGGGTCCGGAGCGGATAGAGCACGAAGCCAGGGCCGTGGGGGGTGACCAGCATGGCCGCCGCCGAGGCCACGAAGACCGCCGCCAGCACCCAGAACCGGTCCCGGTGCACCCGCGAGGAACGGTCCAGCGCCCAGCGCGCCCCCTCGGCCGCGAGCGCCGCGCCCAGGAAGGCGAAAGCGACCACGAAGCTCCCGTGCGTGTTGGCCCACACCACCATCACGAGCGGAAACCAGACGATGGCCCGGCTCCGCCCCGACAGGTAGCCCTGAAGCCAGTAGAGAAGGAGCGCCGTGAAGGAGAACTCCAGCATCTGCGCCCGTGGCCCCCAGATCGGCTCTCCCGCCAGGACGGCCAGCAGCAGCACCAGGCCGACGATCACGTATGGGCGGCGCTCCGGCTCGCAGGTCCGGTAGACGGCGTAGAGCCCGAGCCAGCTGACGGCGCCGAAGCCGAGGCTGACGGCGGCCGCGCCGCCGGCCCGGTAGGCGAGGTACATGAGCACCTCGGTCACGTACTCGTGGTCCGTCCAGACGTTCCCCGGCACCGTGTAGGTGAAGAGGTCGTGGGAGGGCAGGCGGCCGTTCTGGACCATCCACTGGCCGATCCGCACGTGCCACCAGAAGTCGGGGTCCTGGACCGTGGAGATGAACGCCACCGCCGAGGCGATCAGGACCCCCCACACGAGCAGGGTCCTCGGTCCCAGCGCAGCACGGCGCGGGACGAGCTCCGGGCGGGCGATCAGCGCTTGTGCCAGCGGAGTGGGAGGAGCATGGGCACCCGGCGCCTGTAGTCCGGGTACTGATCGGGGAATTCCTCGGCGAGCACGTCCTCCTCCCACCGGATGCGCAGGCCGAGCGCCGCCAGGGCGCAGAGGACGAGCGCCCCGCCGGCCAGGCCGATGGTGGGGAGCGCGAAACCCACGGTGGCCACCACCTCCCCCAGGTAGAGGGGGTGGCGCGTCAGGCCATAGGGTCCTCCCACGACCAGCCGCCTGGCCTCGGGGAGTATCGAGAAGGAGCGGCCGAGGTAGCTGAGCGCGTAGACGGCATAGGCGAGCCCGACCGTCAGCATGGCCGCGGAGAGGGCCACCAGCTCCGGCCGGGTGGTGGCCCCGGGCAGAAAGCCGGTGGCGCCGAGTGCGAAGGTCCCGAACAGCGACACCGCCGTCACCCAGGCACCCCGGCGGCCCGCCCGCCGGGGCAGCCGGACGACGAAGAGGAAGGTCACCAGGCAGAAGTAGGCGAGGCCCAAGAGCTGGTCGGCCAGGTAGACCGCGGTCCCGACTCGGGGCGCGGCCGCGAGCTGGCGGGCCCCGCCCTCGGCCAGCAGCAGTTTGTCCACCACGAATACGGCGAAGGCGGCCGCGGGCAGCGCGCGACCCGCGAAGCCAGACCAACCCCTCTCGCGTCGGGGCGCGGCCGGGGCCGGGACGGCGCCGCCCAGGACGCCCTCGCCGCGCATCGCAGTGGCGTAATCTACCACCGCTTTCCGCCGGGATCGGGGGGAGACGAACGTCAAGGTTTGGCAGGTGGCCAGGAAAGAGGTGAGCGCTGACGGACGGGGGCCGGGCCTCGTTGAGCGCATCGATAACGAAATCGCAGAACTCGTCCGACTCTTGCCCTCGCTGGAGGCAGAGGCGGCCCGGGCGGCGGAGGACCAGGCCCAGGCCGAGGTGATCCGAAGGCACGTGGCCCGGAACCCCGAGAAGTTCTCGCCCCACGAGCGGGAGAACGTCTTCCACAGGGCCCAGTCCCTGGCCGAGCGCAGGGCGGGCCTGGACGCCTCGCTGAAGGGGACGCGCGAGCGCCTCGAGCTCCTCCAGGAGGTCAAGCCGCTGCTGGGCGGCGACCGCTCCCAGGCCACCCGCGGGGAGGCCGGCGTGCTCGAGATCCACCAGGCCGTCGAGGCCGAGCGGTTGCGGATCGCCCGCGACCTCCACGACGGCCCGGCGCAGGTGCTCTCCAACCTGGTCCTGGAGGCCGAGATCCTGGAGCGCCTGCTGCACCGGGAGCCGGCCCTGCTCCCGGCGGAGCTGGAGGAGTTCAAGGCCTCGGTGCGAAACGCCGTCGGCGACATGCGCCGCTTCATGTTCGACCTGAGGCCGACCTCCCTCGACGACCTCGGGCTGGTGGCCACCCTCAAGCGGTACACGACCGAGTACCAGGACCGGACCGGAATCACCTGCCGCTTCAACGTGAGCGGGGAGGAAAAGCGTCTTCCCCCCGACATCGAGGAGGCGCTCTACCGGATCATCCAGGAGGCGCTGACCAACGTCCAGCGCCATGCCGGCGCCAAGACCGTGGAGGTGGCGCTCATCGTCCAGGCGGGGACGGCCTCGCTGCGGGTCAGGGACGACGGCGCCG
>JBOHUY010000183.1:0-7036 GCA_050735015.1 Candidatus Dormibacterales bacterium
GTGCGCTCGAGCTCGAGCGCCCGCTCCCGCGTGTACCAGGAGCCGATCGGCTTGGTCGGGGTCGTGAAGGCCGGATCGTCGGCGTCGACGAGCACGTGGGTCACCACCGCCGCGACCTGGCGGTCCACTCCCTCGCGCCTTAGCGCGTTGAGGAGCTCGGTGGCGATGATGTGGCCGATGCCGCCCTGGGAATCGGCCACGGCGATCTCGAGCCCGATCTGTGGCAGCTCGGGGGCCCGTTGCCGGACCAGGTCCGCCCGGCGAAGGATGAAGCCGACCTGCGGGCCGTTGCCGTGCGTGACGACGACGGTCCAGCCTCCCCGGACCATGGCCAGGATGGAGCCGGAGATCTGGTGGGCCGCGTCGAACTGGTTTCGTATGGACCCGTGGTCGGCGTCGACGACCAGCGCGTTGCCGCCGATGGCCACGATCGCCGTCTTCACCGGCTCCCCTCGAGCGCCATGAGGGCGGACAGGAAGCATGGCATGGGTGCCCGCACGATCCCCGCGCCGATCTGGCCGATGCCGGCGCGACGGTGGGCGATGCCGGTGTTGATGACGGGCGCCACGTTCGCGTCCAGGACAAGGCGTATGTCGATGCCCGTTGGCGTGCCCGCGAAGCCCAGGGTCGGCAGCTGGTACTCGGGGTTGGGGGCCACCGTGATCGTCCCCATCTCGAGCGTGTACCGCACGGCGTCGGCGGCCGTCCCCCCCACGAACCCAACGATCCCGGGGGCGGCCGCCATGGCGAAGCCGCCGATACCCACCGTCTCGGTTATGGCGCTGTCTCCGATATCGGGGTTGGCGTCCTCCGGGCCGTAGCCCGGGAAGAAGAGCCCATCGGCGACCGAGGCCGGCGCCGTGAACCACCGTTCCGGCATCGCGCTCACCCGAAGGCCGAACTCGACCCCGTTGCGGGCCATCGCGGTGACAACGGTCGAGCCGGCGACGCCTTCGGCCGACATCGCCATGAGCTTGCAGGAGGCCATCGAGAAGTTGAGGAAGAAGTGGTTGTTGTCCCGCATGAACTCGAGAGCCTCGGCACCAGCCGGGCCTTCCTGCCGCGCGAAGGCCGGCGCGAGGATCCGTGACATTAGGGCGGTGGCCGCCACGTTGCGGTTGTGGCACTCATCACCCATCTGGAGCGCCTGCGCGGTGATCGTCTTCAAGTCGAGTGGCTCGGGCAGCCGCCGGAGCGCCGCGTCAAGGGCCGGGCCGAGACGGTCCCGCATCCAGACCAGCCGTCCCAGGACCGCGGCGTCGTTGGCCCCATAGCGCAGCACCTTGCCGAGACCCTCGTTCAAGGTGCTGAACGCTCGCCGGCCTGTGGCAGCGTCCTCGACGACCGCAACCGGCATGGAGGGCGAGATGATCCCGGCCATGGGACCGACCGAGGACTCGTGGTGAGCCGGCCGGAAGCCGATCGATCCTCCAGCCGCGAGCTTTTCCGCGTGCTCCAGGTCGTCCGCCCAGCCCTCGAACACGATGGCGCCCGTGATCGCTCCGCGCATGGGTCCGCACATGCGCTCCCATTCGACGGGCGGGCCGGCGTGGAGAAGGACCCGGTCTCGCAAAGCGGGAAGGGCCGAAGACGCCGGCACCACCCCGGTCAGGAGCGGCCGCGTCGCGAACAGCCGGTTCACGGCCAGGGTGTTTGCGTCGTCGACCTCGGCGTCGGTGAGCTGACGGGCGAGCACCATGCCGGCCGCGGCGTCACCCCCGGCCGGAGGCCGCCAGGCAGGGGTGACGACGCTGACGCCCGCCGCCTCCAGCGGTCCGGCGAAGGAGGCCAGCCCCAGATTGACGACCCGCAGCTCGGACGCGAGGAACTCCTCCAGGCTGGCCATCAGCGTGCCGCCTCGGCGCGGACCGACGCGACGGCCCCCGCCAGTCTGGCCGCGGCGGTGCTGTTGGGCGCGAGCACCACGCCCAGGCTCGACAGCGCGTCCTCCTGCCGGTGGAGACCCTGGGGGTCAGCCTCCGTCCCACAGACGAACGCCACGAAGGCCGGTCCGCCGTCGGGCGCCCGACTCCCCTCCCGGATCGCCTCGGCGAGCTGGTCGAGGGGGTCGGCCGCCGCTCCATGCCCGATCACGACGTCGAGCAGCACCACGGCCGTGTCGGGCGCCGCCGCCGCGGCGCGCACGAGCTCCGCGCGCAGGCCGGGGTCGATCATCGGGTGCGGCCGCCCGACGGTGAACTCGTCGGCGCCGAGGTCCAGCACCAGGTGCCCGGCCGGGAAGCTCGCCGGCCGGCCGGGCGCCCAGGACTCGATGGCGTCCACCACCGGCGCCAGAAGCTGCTGGGCCTCGTACGCGAACGTCCCCCCGGAGTAGAGCGCTCGGATATACCGGCGGCCGGGGGCGATGCGCTCCGCCACCGGAAGCGGATCCGTTGCCGCCGGCGGCTCGGGCGGCGTCCCCCGGCTCAACGCCACCGCCAGGCTGGCGGCCTCTTCGAGGGTGGGGGCGTTGTGAACGGAAGACGCGTCGATGCGAGCGCTGGACCCTACGAAGCTGACCACGATCGGTTTGCCGACCGCGGCCGCCCGCTTCAGCACGCGCTCCGCCTCGGCAGGCTCGGGGGGCTTCGACACGAGCACGATGACCCGGGTTGCCGGATCACGCCCCAGGGCGTCGAGGGCGAGCAGCATCGTGCTCGACCCCACACGCTCGGTGAGGTCATGGCTACCGACGCCGATCACCTGGGTGACGCCACAGCCGGCCCGGTCGATGAGGCACGAAACCTGTTGAAGTCCCGTACCGGATGCCCCGATCAGGCCGATGTCGCCGGAGCGCACCGCGTTGGCGAAGCCGAGTGGTGCCCCGTTGATCATCGCGGTTCCGCAGTCCGGACCCATGAGGAGCAGGCCCCGGCGGGCCGCCTCGCGCTTCAGCATGACCTCGTCTTCACGTGGGACGTTGTCGCTGAACATGAAGACGTGCAGACCGCGAGAGAGCGCCTTGAGCCCCTCCGCCGCCGCGTAAGAACCGGGGGTCGAGATCATGGCCAGGTTGGCTCCTGGCAGCTTGGCCACGGCTTGGAGCAGCGTCCCCGGCGCGTCCGCCTCGACGACCGCCGCCTCAGCCGAGATGGCTGAGAGCCCCGACTCAGCCTCGGCGAGCAGACCGTCCAGCGCCTGGCCGTCGGCCCGGATCGCGATGACGAGATCGTTGGGGCCGGCTGCCTCGCCGTCTTCGGTCAAGAGCGAAGCGGCGGCGAGGAGTTCCTTGTTGGCCGGGGTGCCCATCATCAACGACGCGGTCACCCCCGGGCGGGCATTCAGCCCGGTGGAGATCCGCATCAGCGTCACGGAGTCGAAGTAGGAGTTCGGGCGAACAAGGGTTCGTACCTCCGCGGGGAGCACGAGCTGCACTCTAGTTGCCCGCGCCGGCCGCAGTCATTGACAGGTTCTGCCAAAAGATTTGACTCAGCGACGGCTATAGTTGCCAGGTGACCGCGAGTGTTGGCATCACCGTGGCCGAGGCCATGAGATTGAGCTCGATGGCCCGGGCGAGGGTGGCCGCGGGCCGGAACGGGTTGGACCGCGTCATCCGGTCGGTCAACATGATGGAGGTCCCCGACATCGCCGGGTACCTCCGCGAAGGTGAGCTGCTCGTGACCACGGCCTATCCGCTCCGGGAGAGCGCGTCTGCGCTGGGAGAGCTCGTCCCCATGCTGGCGAAGCGGCGGCTGGCCGGCCTGGCCCTCAAGCCCAACAGGTACATCGAAGCCATTCCGGGCCAGATGCTGGCGGCCGCCGACCGGCTGGACTTCCCGGTTATCGAGCTGCCCTCGGACGCCTCCTTCAACGATGTCCTGGCGGACGTCCTGGGGACGATCTTGAACCGGCAGGCCGTGCAACTGGAGCGCTCCAGGGCGATTCATGACCGCCTGACCGCTGTGGTGTTGAGCGGCGGATCCCTGTCGGATCTGGTGCGGGCGCTGGCGGGGCTGGTCCAGCATCCGGCGGCGATTCTGGACTCCCACGGCCGCATCCTGGCCAGCTCACCGGTCCCTCTCTCCGACTCGTTGGAGGGTACGAACCGGGAGGTCCGGGAGATCCGGATCGGGCACGTCCACCACGGCGAGATCGCCGTCTGGAGCGATCAGGCGCTACCGGAAGACGCCCTGGTGGCCATGGAGCAGGCGACGACCGTCGCCGCCCTCCAGATGGCCCAGGCGCGGGCCATTCTGAACCGCGAGCAGCGGTACCGCACCACCTTCGTGCAGGAGCTCGTCTCCGGGCGTGCCGTGGACCGCGAGGCCGCTCTGCAGAGCGCCGACGCACTGGGCTGGGACCTGTCGACGCCTCGTGCGGCCTTCCTGGTGGAGGTCGAGCGACCGGACGGGGCCCCGATCGTGGTGGCCGGTAAGCCGCTCGAAGAGCAGCTCTTGAGATGCCTGCAGGGCGCCCTCGGGCCGGCCGCCTTCGCCTGGGCGCTCCCCTCAGGCGCGGCAGCGCTGGCGACCATCCCCGAAGGCGAGAGCGGCGAGCAAACCGCGGCGGCGCTGCGTGGCGAGATCCTCCGAAGCCTGCCCCGAATGGAGGTGTCAGTCGCGATGGGCGGACTCTATGCCGAGGTGGCGGACCTTCACCGCACGTACCAGGAGGCGTACGAGGCCATGGTCATCGGCCGCGACCTTTACTCCCGGGGCTTTGTCGTAAGGCACCAGGACTTGGGGCTCTACCGACTTCTATTCCAGCTCCCGCCTGAGAGTCTGCAGAGCTACTGCGATGAGACCCTGGGGCCTCTCATCGCCTACGATCGGCAACACAAGGGGGCGCTCGTCAAGACCCTGCAGACCTACCTCAAGAGCGGTCGAAACATGGCCAAATCCGCACGCGAGCTCTACGTCCACTACAACACCCTTCGCTATCGCCTCGCCCAGATCGAGCAGCTCACGGGCGGTCTCGATAGCCACCCGACGAGCCGGCTCGGCCTCGAGATGGGTCTGCACATAAGGCGGGTCCTCCTCGCCAAGCAGGGCCATGCGCGATCGACGACGGTGGCGAGTTCCGACCAAGGTTCGAGGGACGGAAGACCCCGAATCGCCAAAATCCATTGATCGGCATCTCCCGGGCCGATGCGCAGATCAAACGAGCGATGCGGGTGCTTTCGGCCGTCTGGCGGCGCGGGCTCGAGTCCACCTCTTCGTGGGACTCCTCCTACTCGAGCTTCCGCCACCTGTCTGGCCCCCGGCCCCTTCGGAGTTCCGTCGGGTCTCGGCCAGCCCGCCAGCATCCGCGGGTCCTCCGAGGACGTCGGGGAAGCGGCCTCGCGGTCCTTGCTGGGTCTTCCTCAGGGGGTCGAATCGGAGGGTCGCACCGTGGCACACCCGCCTTGTGAACGAGGTCGCGGTGTAGCCACGACCGGGGCGGGGCAGGGCGCCCTGAACCCATCGATGATCTGGGCAACCCCCCGCCGCGCTACCGGCGGGGGGCGTTCAGACGTTCGAAGCCGTTGAGCTAGGCTCGGGCCGGAGCGACCCCGAGCTGAACCAGCATCCCGGCCAGGTCGAAGTAATGACGGGTCGACTTCGACTTCCCCCTCTCCGCCTCCACCACCTGGACAGCCTTGAGCGTGATGCGCCTACCGGTCGGGGGGATGGTGCCCATGGGCCCCACCAACTCGCCCGTCTGTGTGCCCTTCCAGGTGATCTCGATCACGGCGGTGTCCCCGCACGTGAGCGCGTTGGTGATGGTTCCGTTGGCATCCGGGAAGGCCGCCTTCCAACCCCGGTTGGCGGCCAGGATCTCCTCGATCCCCTTCACCGCCCTGCCGGTCGCCGGTTCCTCGTACACGGAGTCCATGGTCAGGTCGGCTGACAAGCCCCCCCAATCGCCTGCGTTGAACGCCTCCACGCCATGCTGAGCGATCTGCATCGCATCTTGGTCGGCCATTTGCGCACCCTCCTCAACCGCCGAATCCCGGAGCGCCGGGGGGGTGGAAGGCAGGAGTCGTGAGTGGCGCGACGGGCCCCTTGGCGTCTCCGGTTGTCCTCAAAGACCGTAGACCCGGTGGCGTGGCCCATGGGTAAATTTCCGGACAAGGGCTGTGTGCCCTCGTGAAGCGCTCGGCGCTTCATCCGGGGTCGGGAGGCGCCCCACAGGCGGCGACGAGCGGGTGCTGGCTGGGGAGGTAGTGTGTGAGTTCACGAGGACAGGTGGCGCAAGCACTTGATCCTGGACAACTACGGCACCCACACCCATCCCAGGGTCAAGGCCTGGCTGTCCAAGCATCCTCGCTTCCGGCTCCATTCCATCCCCGCCGGCTCCTCCTGGCTGAACCTGATCTAGCGCTGGTTCGCAGAGCTCACCAACAAGGCCCTCTGCCGAGGCTCCTTCGCTGGAGTCGGAGAACTGGTCACGGCTGTCAAGGCCGGTGTGAAATTCCCCAGTTCTGGCCGGTCTCAAATTCCCCAGGTCTAGGCCTAACGGCGCCGGTCGGCCGGTTTCAAATTCCCCACCTGAGCCTCTGAGACGGCTGCCATGGCGGAGGGCGTTGTGAAGATGCCGGCCCGCCTCTTGTCCTTGAGGCGGTAGCTCTCGCCGCGGATGTTGACCGTGGTCGAGTAGTGGAGCAGGCGGTCGATGATGGCGACGGCGGCGAATTCGTCGCCGAAGACCGAGCCCCACTCGCCGTAGCTCTTGTTGGAAGTGATGATGATGCTGCCGCGGGTGTAGCGCTTGGAGACCAGCTGGAAGAGGAAGCTGGTAGCGACCTGGTCGAGGGGCGTGTAACCCATCTCGTCGAGGATGAGCAGGGTGGGGACGCGGAGCTTGTTGAGGCGGTCGCCGAGGCGGTTCATCTGGACGTCGGTGGCGAGCTCGTCGAGGAGCTCGGGGACGGCGATGAAGTAGACGTTGTGGCCGTGAGCGACCGCCTCCATGCCGAGCGCCACTGCCAGATGTGTCTTGCCCACCCCCGGCGGTCCCAGGAAGATGACGTTCTCGCCGTGGGCCAGGAAGCGCAGGGTGGCCAGCTCCTGGATCTGCTTTTTGTCGATGGAGGGCTGGAAGCTGAAGTCGAAGT
>JBOHUY010000184.1:0-4127 GCA_050735015.1 Candidatus Dormibacterales bacterium
GTACGCCCTCGGCTGCCGCAGCGGTGGACAGGGACGGGAGGTTTGCTGTCCGCCTACCCGGAGATTTGCTGTCCGCCCACCGGGAATTCCGTGTCCGCCTACCAGGAGTTTCTACTGTCCGCTCTCAGCATGTTTGGCCCTGCCCTGCGCGGCATCGCATGTCGGCGTGATGTCTAGCTTGGCGGCGATGTTCTGGAGCCGGTGGTTCTTATGCCAACGAGCCGATAGGCGCCGGTCATCTGCTCGCTCCCGCCGAGTTCAAGCGGAAACCGGCCAACAATGCGAATACTCTCGGAGCGTCTTGGCTTGATTGCGTCCATCCCGAAGTCGGCATAAGGTGCACAGGGGCCGGAATCCGGCGTGCCTATATACGCCCCTTTCATCGCGGACAACCGGCACCGAACCCGGCCGCCCTGTTGCCGCCGCTCGATCGAGTCGTGCGCGAACGCTATCGACAGCTGCTCGCTCGCGAACCTCTTCACCACCATCGACCGCGCCCGCGATTGCGCGCCACCCGCGCCCTTCCCGCTCCGATGTTGAGCCTCAGGAGGCGGCCGAACTCGGCCGGCCCAACTGGCGGCCACTCCTGCCGCTGAATCCGTGGTAGCGGCGCACCGCCCACGATCGGGCTAGACTCGAACCAGGCGGCATGTGCTCAGAGCGTTGATGCGCTCGGGCCGGCCCCGACAGCCCCTGAAGGATGACTTGAACAGTATCGGCGTGACGGTCTTCGGCGTCGTAGCCGTCAGCTTCATGATGCTCATGTACGCGTTCGAGCGGCGGCATCCCGCTTTCGTCCTCGCTTTCGCGGGCGGCTGCTTGCTGTCTAGCGCCTATGGGTTCCTCGCGGGCACCTGGCCCTTTGGCCTCGTCGAGCTGATCTGGTCGGGGATCGCGTTGCGGCGCTACCTCATCACCAGCAGAATCTGAGTGCGCCCGAATCAGCCCAGGCGTCGGTAAGGACTGACGACAGCGGCCGGCGCCCCTGGGCTCCGGTCCTGACATCGGCCCAGGGGCCGCGGCTGCCCGAGGTTCACGGCCAACGGTGCCCTCGGCTGAAAGGGGGGCGGGGGGACCGCCGCCGCTCTGGCGCGGCTCCGGTCACCCCCCCTTATCACGCCGTCGTGCCGGAGGGCGGTGCCTGTGGAGACCCGGCAAAATCGCCCCGCGGGCGCATTCCGTGGTCCCAGAAGGGGATGGGTCCTTTCTTCACGCGGTCCAGGATCTTGGTCTCCTGGGCCGATGAGAGGGCCCCGCTCTTGACGGCGGCGTCCAGCTGCGGCTTGAGCGCCGCGGCCAGCTTGCTCCTGAAGGTCGACTGGTCCGGTATGCCCTGCTGCTTGGCGATGGAGGCGAGGCTCTGGCCCTGGCGAAGGTCCGCGATCAGCTGTTGGGGGGTGAGCTTGAGGACGCCCGCGGCGGTCTTCAGGATGTCGCCTCGAAGCGCGGCGCCGGCGCGGGCCCGGTGGAGGCCGCGGACCTCCCTGCAAACTGAGGCCGAGCTCAGCCGCCGCTCCAGCCGGGAGGCCTGGGCCTGGGTCAGCTTGCCCTTGGCGACGGCGCCCTGGATGGTCTGGCGGGCCGCCTGCTGGGTCGCCGACTGGAGCTTGCCCGGGCTCACGCCCAAGTCGGTGCTGAGGTGGCCGAGGAAGTCGGTGCACCACTGGCCGGGCGCCGAGGTCTTCCCCGCCGGCGGTGGGGACGAGGCCAGGGGCGTGGCGGCCAGGAAGGGCACGCCGACGCCCGCGGCCTGGGCGGCGACCGCGGCGCCGCCGGCGACGCCGAGGGCGACGCCGGAAAGGGCGATCGCGCGGAACGCCCGGTGGGTCAACAGGTCAGCCGGTCTCATGGTCACCTCTGTCGGGCCTCGTGGAGCCCGGGTTGGATTGGGGGCCGGAGCGCCTTGGATCCGGCCCCGGGTTGCGACCAGTCTGACCGCCCGGTCGCCCGCCATACCCCAAGGCCCCGTAAAACCTTTGTAAGCTCCGACGATGGAGAGGCGGGCGATGCCCAGCGGGTGGAGCGGCCGCCACGCCGTCGAGCTCTACGTGCGCACCTACACGACCATGCTCCAGAGCTCCGGCGAGATCCGCGTCGAGGCCCTCCAGCAGGCGCATATCGGCATGGAGTCGGCCCTGCACCCTCTCGCCGCCGACCCCCGCAGCGACATGGGGGCGCTCCTCTACTCCATCCGCCGCCTCCCGGAGGTCATCACGAGGTGCCGCCGCGTCGTCCTCGGCCAGGGCCCCGAGACCTTTCGGGACGCGCTCGGCGAGGACATCCTGGCCTGGCAGAAGGTGGAGGCCCCCGCCCGCCGGCGGCGGTGGTACCACGACGGCGCGGGCACGCTCGCCGTCATGATCGCCTCGCACTCGGACATCGACGACCTCGTCCCGGTCCTGGTCGCCTACCAGATCGAGTGGAACAAGCTCCACCGCGCCCTCAGCGCCTCCAGCCTCGAACTGGAGCAGGCGCGGGAGTCGGCGGGGGCGGAGAAGGCCGACTGGGAGCGCCTCAAGGACGCCTGGGGCCCCAGCATGGAGGCCAACCTCGGCCTCGTCCGCGCCGCCCAATGCGACATCACTCTGAGGATGATCGGGGGCACCCACGTCGGCTTCGCGCGCAGCGCCGACCGCTGGTGGGAGCCCATCAGCGCCTGCATGGCCGAGCTCGGCCTGCTGGACGCCCCCGTCTACTTCGTGTCCTCCAACATCCACAGCCTGGTCAACGTCCTGAGCGGGGTCGCCCACCAGCTGGAGACCGACATCCGGGAGTTCGTGCGGGAGGCCGATCCGGAGCTCTTCGAGGAGGTCCACAAATTGGAGGCCGGCATCAGCCGCGCCTCCTACGACAACTGGCTCTACTTCGCGGCCCGGATCCTCTTCGACCACCACCCGGAGGTGGAGCGCTACCGCCGTGAGCGGGTCGCGATGGAGGCCGAGGTGGGCATCCGCCACATCCCGGCCCGGACGGGCGTGGAGTCGGCCGCGCAGATCTTCAAGCTCTCCCGCCTCGACCCCCAGGCCTTCGACCGCCGCGTGGGGAGGGTGGACGCGCTCGCGCTGCGCGCCTCCGAGGCCGCCATCGTCAACATCGACTACCCCCTCGGCCTCACCGCCTACCACCTGCTGCGGCAGGCGGCCGAGCACGTGGGCCGGCTGGCCGGCGTCTACGTCATGGGCAAGGCCGCCACCCTCAACGCGGACGTGGGCGACGTCATGATCCCGGACGTCGTCTACAACGAACACTCCGGCAACACCTACTGGCTCGACAACGCCTTCAGCGCCGCCGACGTGCAGCCCCACCTCGCCTACGGGTCGGCGCTGGACAACCAGCGCGCCGTCACCGTGAGGGGGACCTTCCTCCAGAACCGGGAGTACCTCGACTTCTACTACCGGGGGCGCTACACGATCGTGGAGATGGAGGCCGGCCCCTTCCTGGACGGGTGCTTCGAGGCCAGCCGGTCGGAGCGCCACCCGACCGCGGAGAACGTGAACATGGCGCGGCTGCCCTTCGACCTGGGCGTCGTCCACTACGCCTCCGACACGCCCTACACGCAGGCCCGCACGCTGGGGGCGAGGGGCCTCAGCTACCGGGGCATGGATTCGACGTACGCCTCCGCGGTGGCCGTCGCCCGCCGCATCCTGGCCCAGGAAGGGGCGCTCCTGGCCTGATTTCAGGCGCCCCGCCCGGGGCGTCCGTGCACGGCCCCCGCGAGGTCGGTCGGGCAGCCTCCCACCGCCTCCAGCTGGATCGTGGTGTGTCCGATCCCGAAGTCGCCGGAGAGCTTGGAGTCCACCTCCCGGACGAGCGACTCTGAGCCAGCCAGGCTCTCGCCCTCGACGACGACGTGGCAGCTGAGCGCGGTGTGCTCGGGGGCGATGGACCAGACGTGGAGGTCGTGCACCGAGCGCACCCCGGGGGTGGCCAGGATGGTCTTTTCCACCTCCTCCAGCCGCAGGCCCCGGGGCGCTCCCTCGAGGAGGACGTTGACGGTCTCGATCCCGATCCTGACCGCGCTCCAGCCGATGAGCCCGGCGATGAGCAGCGAGACCAGGGGGTCGGCGTAGAGGAACCCGGTGGCGAGGATGACGGCGCCCGAGAGGGCGGCCCCTGCCGCGCCCAGC
>JBOHUY010000185.1:0-8693 GCA_050735015.1 Candidatus Dormibacterales bacterium
GCCCGGTGCCTCGGGTCTCGCCGGCGGCGCCTGGCCCGCCCACCCCGGGCACGGTCTGATCGAGCTGGGCCCGCTCGGCCGCCCGCTCCAGCCCGGCCCGCACCCGCTCCGCCGCTGCGGCGGCCGAGCCTGGGTCGGCCTCGACCAGGATCACGTCGGTCCCCGCGAGGAGGAGGACCTGTGCGATCCCCGCCCCCATCCGGCCCCCGCCCACCACGCCCGCCGGCGAGGGAAGCGGCGGGCCGGTCACGGGCGCTGGGCCGGTCACGGGCGCTGGGCCGGTCACGGGCGCTCGACGAGCAGGGCCACGCCCTGGCCGACCCCCACGCACATGATGGCCAGCCCCCGCCGGCCCCCCGCCCGCTCCAGCCGGCCCAGCAGCGTGATGGCCAGGCGGACCCCGCTGGCGCCCAGGGGATGGCCGACTGCGATGGCCCCGCCGTCCGCGTTCACCCGCTCCGGGTCGAGACCCAGGCGGCGCTGGCAGGCCAGGACCTGGACGGCGAACGCCTCGTTGAGCTCGACGGCGTCCAGGTCGGCAGCCCCCCACCCGGCCCGGGCCAGGGCCTTGGCGGTGGCCGGGACCGGACCCAGGCCCATGAGGTGAGGGGCCACGCCGGCGCTGGCCGAGCCGACCACCCGGGCCCGTCGAGCCAGGCCGTGGCGCTGGACGGCGGCTGTGCTGGCCACCACCACGGCCCCAGCCCCGTCGCTGAGCGGGCTGGACGAGCCCGCCGTCACCACCCCGCCGTCGCGAAAGACCGGGCGCAGGTGGGCCAGCCGCTCCAGGCTCGTGTCGGGGCGGGGGCCCTCGTCGACCTCCACCGGGCCGGCCGGCGCGGGGACCGCGACCAGGTCGGGCGCCAGCACCCCGTCCTTGATGGCGGCCACGGCCCGTTCGTGGCTGCGCAGGGCGTAGGCGTCGGAGTCCGCCCGGCTGATGCCGTCCAGGGAGGCCACCTCCTCGGCCGTCTCCCCCATGGCCAGGGTGGCCAGGCCGCCGTCGACCTCCCCGAGCCGGGGGTTGGCGAAGCGCCACCCGAGCGAGGTGTCGAGCACCTCCCCCGGCTTGGCCCACGGCTTCGCCGGCTTGGCGATCACCCAGGGGGCCCTCGTCATCGACTCCACGCCGCCGGCCACCACCAGGTCTGCCTCGCCCGCCTTCACGGCCTGGGCCGCGGAGGCGATGGCAGTGAGGCTCGACCCGCACAGCCGGTTGACGGTGTACGCGGGGATGGCCTCGGGCAGGCCGGCCAGGAGGACCGCCATCCGGGCCACGTTGCGGTTGTCCTCCCCGGCCTGGTTGGCAGCCCCCAGGACGACCTCGTCGACGTCGGAGTCCGCGACGCCCGCGCGGTCGACGGCCGCCCGCACGACCAGGGCCGCCAGGTCGTCCGGCCGTGCGCCGGCGACGGCGCCGCCGTAGCGGCCGAACGGCGTGCGGACCCCCCCTACGAGGAAGGCCTCAGGCATCTCGCTCCTCCGTGTGATGCTAGGACAGTGCCATGCTGCTAGAGAGCTACGCCAGCGGATCCTGGTACGCCGCCCCCGACGAGGGGAGGCCCCTGGCCGACGCCGTCACCGGGGAGGAGGTGGCCCGCATCTCGGCGGCCGGCCTGGACGTGGCCGGGATGCTGGCTCACGCCCGCCGCGCGGGGGGACCGGCCCTCCGGGCCCTCACCTTCCCCGAGCGGGCCGCCCTGCTCAAGGCCCTGGCCGCCCTCCTCACCGAGCAGAAGGACGAGTTCTACGCCCTGTCCACCCGTACCGGGGCGACCCGGCAGGACTCGGCCGTCGACATCGACGGAGGCATCGGCACCCTCTTCGTGTACTCGAGCAAGGGCCGGCGGGAGCTGCCCGACGACACGATCTACCTGGACGGGCCCCCCGAGGCCCTGGGCAAGCGCGGCACGTTCGTGGGCCAGCACGTCTACGTCTCCCTCCGTGGCGCCGCCGTCCACATCAACGCCTTCAACTTCCCCGTCTGGGGGATGCTGGAGAAGCTGGCCCCTGCCCTCCTCGCCGGGATTCCGTGCATAGTCAAGCCAGCGAGCCAGACCGCGTACCTGACCGAGCTCGTCTTCAGGCGCATCGTGGAGTCCGGCCTGCTCCCCGAGGGCAGCGTCCAGCTGCTGTGCGGGCCGGTCGGCGACCTGTTCGAGCACCTGGGCGGCCAGGACGTGGTCGCCTTCACCGGGTCGGCCGCCACGGCCCGCGCCCTGCGGGCCCATCCGGCCGTGACCGAGCGCTCGACCCGGTTCAGCGCCGAGTGCGACTCCCTCAACTGCTCGATCCTCGGCCCGGACGCCGTCCCCGGCACCGACGAGTTCGACCTCTACGTCGGCGAGGTCGTGAGGGAGATGACGGTCAAGGCCGGCCAGAAGTGCACGGCCATCCGCCGGGCCTTCGTGCCGTCGAACCAGCTGGACGCCACCGTGGACGCCCTGGCCGATCGCCTGGCCGCCGTGCGAGTCGGGAACCCGGCCGATCCGGAGGTGACGATGGGGGCCCTGGCCAGCCTCGGCCAGCGGGAGGAGGTGCGGGGAGCCGTCACCGCCCTGCTCGGGGCCGGCCCGCTCGTCGTGGGCGCCCTGGACGGCTTCGATGTCGCCGGGGCCGATCCCGAGCGGGGGGCGTTCCTGCCCCCCCTCCTCCTGCGCTGCGGGGACCCGGAGAGGCCAGAGGTCCACGACGTCGAGGCGTTCGGCCCGGTGAGCACGGTCATCCCGTACGAGTCCGTGAACCACGTCGCCCAGCTGGCCGCCCTCGGGCGGGGCAGCCTGGTGGGGTCTGTCTTCACCCACGACGACGCCTTCGCCCGGGACGTGGTCGTCGCCACCGCCGCCCACCACGGGCGCCTGCTGCTCGTCAACCGGGAGTGCGCCCGGGAGTCCACAGGCCACGGCTCGCCCCTGCCCAACCTGGTCCACGGCGGCCCGGGCCGGGCAGGCGGGGGCGAGGAGCTGGGCGGGATCCGGGGCGTCCTCCACTACATGCAGCGCACCGCCCTCCAGGGGTCGCCGGCCACCCTCACCGCGGTGACCGGACGGTGGACGCCGGGCTCGCCCCGCCGCGAGATGGGCGTCCACCCGTTCCGCAGGCACCTGGAGGACCTCCGGATCGGTGACAGCGTGGTCGCGGGCCCGAGGACGGTGACCCTGGACGACATCGAGCGCTTCGCCGAGCTCACCGGCGACACCTTCTACGCCCACATGGACGAGGAGGCGGCAAAGGCCAGCCCGATCTTCGGCGGCCGCGTCGCCCACGGCTACCTGATCCTCGCCTTCGCCGCCGGCCTGTTCGTCGATCCGCCGCCGGGGCCGGTGCTGGCCAATTACGGCCTGGAGAACCTGCGCTTCGTGAAGCCGATGAGGCCGGGCGATGCGATGGCCGTGGCCCTCACCGTCAAGTCCAAGACCCAGCGCAATCCGCAGATGGGCGAGATCCGCTGGGGCGTCACCGTGACCAACCAGGCCGGTGAAGTCACCGCGACCTACGACCTCCTGACCATGAACGCGGTGTGACGATCCTCCCGCGCCTCACGTCATCGCCGGGGGATGGGTGCGCGCATTTCCCTCTCATTGCGTCATCCCGGCCGCAGCGCGACAGCGCGGAGAGCCGGGACCCAGGAGTTGCCGGCCGCGGGCCGCGAAGCCGCGTGATGTATGCGGCGAAATCACTGCTTGAGGCCCTGGGTCCCGCATCTCCGCTCCACTCCGTTTCGCTGCGTGCGGGATGACGCAAATTAGGGAGTGAGCATGCGCTCAGCTATGACGGGCACTGAGGACGAGGTCATTGGGCAACTTGACCGTTCAACGCTCTACCCCCCCGGCCACGTCTCCAGCACTTCCACGAAGCGGCTGAGCCAGGCGTTGGTCTGAGCGGCGTCGATCACCCGATGGTCGATGGTCAGCGAGACGAAGGCCATGGGCCGGATCTGGATCGTATCGACCCCGCCGACCTCGCGCGCCACCACGCGCTTTTCCAGCTTGCCGACACCGAGGATCGCCGACTGCGGCTGGTTGATGATGATCGGCGCGGCGATGAGCGAGCCGGAGACGCCATGGTTGGAGATCGAGAAGGTGCCGCCCTGGACGTCCGCCGCGGCGAGCCGGCCGGCGCGGGCGCGCTCCGTGAGATCGGCCAGCCGCCCGGCGATCTCGATGAGGTCGAGCACCTGGGCGCGGCGGACCACCGGCACGACCAGGCCCTTCTCGCCCAGGGCCACGCCGATGCCGATGTTGGCGTCGTCGAACAGCTCCAGATGGTCCTCATGCCAGCGGCTGTTGACGGCCGGCGCGGCGTTCATTGCCTGGGCCGCCGCGACGACGATGTAGGCGGTGTAGGTCAGCGGGACGCCCTTGGCCGCCAGGGCCGCCTTGCGCGCCTCGCGGTCGGCGATGACGGCCGAAAAGTCGGCCTCGAACACGGCCGTGACGTGCGGCGCGACGCTCAGCGAGCGGCTCATGTGCTCGGCGATTTGTCGGCGCATGCGATCGTGCGGCACGCGGCGCGCGCCCCCTTCGGCCGCTGGAACAACGCCGCGGCGGGCGATCTCGCCGGCCACGTCCGCCCGCGTCAGCCGGCCGTCGCGCCCGGAGCCGGCAAGCCCGCTTGGATCGAGGCCGCTCTCGCGCACCAGTCGACGCACGGCCGGCGAAAGACGCGGCTCATTGGCGGCGAGGGGTTTGGTCTCCTGGATTTTCGCTGCTTCCGCCGGTCGAGCGGTCGCCTTGCCGACGCGGATTCGCCCCAACACCGCGCCAGGCCCGGCCTCGGCGTCCACCGCCAGCGTCTGTTCGGTCAGCACGCCGGCGACCGGCGCGGCCACCTCGACGGCGACCTTGTCGGTCTCCAGCTCGACCACCGGCTCGTCCTTGGCCACCGCCTCGCCCACGGCTTTGAGCCAGGCGCGCACCACCGCCTCCGTGCCTTCCTGCTCGTCCGGAACGACAAGGTCGACGAGGGAATCAGCCGCCATCGCGCCCACCCAATCCGCTCCAGCGGGTGAGGGAAATCCCGGCCACCCCTAGAACTCCACCAGTTCGACGATCCTGGCGGCGATGGTGTCCACGCTCGGCACGACCGCGTCCAGCAGGATCGGGCTGTGCGGGCTCGGTATGTCCGGCATGGTCAGGCGCGAGACCGGCGCGTCGAGGTCGAGGAAGGCCTCGTCGGCGACCACGGCGGCGATCTCCGCCCCGAACCCGGCCGTGCGCAGGTCCTCGTGGACGATCAGGCACCTGTGCGTGCGCGCGACCGAAGCCAGCACCACCTCCCGGTCCCAGGGCATGAGCGTGCGCAGGTCGATGACCTCGGCCGAGCGGCCGCTCGCCCGCGCCGCCGCCTCGCAGCGCTCGACCATGGCGCCCCAGGTGATGAGCGAGATCTCCTCGCCGGCGAGCGTGGTCTTCGCCCGGCCGAACGCCAGCGCGTAATCGTCTCCCGGCCACGGCCGGCGGGCCCAGGCGGCGTCGAGCATGGCCCGGTGCTCGAGGAACATCACCGGATCATCCCCGCGCAGGGCGGCGCGCAACAGGCCCGCCGCGTCCTCGGCGTTGGATGGGACCGCGACCTTCCAACCGGGCGCATGGACGAACTGAACCTCGTTGGTCTGGCTGTGCCAGGGATCGCCGCACTTGAAGAAGCCCACCGGCATGCGCGCGACCATGGGCGCGGCGAAGCGGTTGGCCGTGCGCCAGCGCAGGGTGCCGGCGTCGTTGATCTGCTCGGCCGCCGGGTCGGCGTATTTGCGGAACTGGATCTCGGGGACCGGCAGCAGGCCGGCCAGCGCCATGCCCACGGCGCGGCCGATGATGCCTTCCTCGGAGAGCGAGGTGTCGAACACCCGCTCGGGACCGAACTTCGCCTGCAGGCCGAGCGTCACGCCATGCACGCCGCCCTTGGGCCCGACGTCCTCGCCGAACACCACCATGCGTGGATTGCGCGCCAGCTCGCCCTCCAGCGTGCGCCGGATGGCCGCGCCCATGTTGATCCTCTGGCCCTCGGGCGCCGGTTCGGCGATGGACGGCGGCGGGACGACGCCGGCCGCGCGCAAGCCGCCCTTGGCCGCCGGCGCATCCGCTTCGGAGAAGACATAGTGAGCGACACCGGCTGGATCCGGTTCGGCCCGGGCCTCGGCCTCGGCTCGCGCCGCTTCGACAGCCGCGGAGGCCTCTTCGGCGATCTCGTCCCAGTCGCCTTCGCTCATGAAACGGGGAACGAGGTGTTCCTTCAGCCGCGGAAGGGGATCGCGCGCCCACTCGTCCGCGACCGTCGCTTCGGATTTGTAGGCCTGGGTGTCCTGGAAGCTGTGGCCTTCGAGACGCGGCACGGTGAGCCGCAGGAGCGTCGGCGCGCGCGCCTCGCGCACCCCGCTCACCGCCGCCTCGATAAGCCGCGCCGCTTCTGCCGGATCGGTCCCGTCGCCCGTGAACACCGTAAGGTCGGAAAAGCTGGCGAGATTGGCGGCGATATCCGCGCCCGGCGTCTGCAGCGCGCCCGGCACGGAGATCCCCCAGCCGTTGTCCTCGATATAGAACAGCATCGGCAGGGCGAGCGTCGTGGCCATGGTCAGGGCCGACCAGAAGCCGTTGGTGGCCACCGAGGCGTCGCCGCCCAGGGCCACGGCGATGGCGTGGTCGAAGTCCCGGTCCTTCAGCGCCTCGGCATGGTAGCGGATCGCCTGCGCCCAGCCCGCCGTCGGGGTGAACTGCGCGCCCACGCCGCCGCACATCGGCAGGGCCGAGGCGCCGGCGGGATTGGGAAAGTTGAACACCGCGCCGATGTCCCGGCCGCCGGAATAGCCGCCATCCCGGGCCATGGACGAGCCGAGCGCATCGGCCGGCCCGACCCCCAGGGCCAGCAGCAGCGGCCGCGAGCGGTAATAGCCGCACACCGCGTCGTTGGCGTCCGTCAGCGTCAGCCCCAGCAGCACCTGGGCCATGTCGTGGCCGCGGGCGGAGAACTGGTAGAGGATCTGCTTCTCGGGAACGAGGACGGTCTCTTCCAACACGTCGAGCGCGCGGGAAACCTGCGTCAGATAGGCGACGCGCGGCCAGTCGGGCTCGCTCATCCGACCATGGCCGTCAGCTCGGCCAGCAACCGGTCGTTCTCCGCCGGCCGGCCGAGTGTGATGCGGAACCACCCCTCGCCGAAGCGGATCGGCCGCACGATGAGTCCGGCGGCGAGCAGGCGATCGAAGGCCTCGTCGATCGGCTCCGGCGAACGCACGAAGACGAAATTGGCCTGCGATGGGGCGTGGTCGATGCCGGCCCTGGTCAGCGCCTCTTGCATGCGGTCCCTTTCGGCGACGATCGCCGCCACGCCGCGGCGCATGTGCTCCTCATCGGCCAGGGCGGCGATGGCGGCGGCCTGCGAGGCGCTGGTCAGGTTGAAGGCCGGCCGCAGGCGATCGAACGCCGCCAGCACTGCCGGCGTGGACGCGACACCGTAGCCGACACGCAGTCCGGCCAGGCCATAGGCCTTGGAGAAGGTGCGGGTGAGCAGGAAGACGCCGCCCCACGCTTCCAGCAGGTCGAGCGCGCTCTCATCGTCGTGGAACTCGATATAGGCCTCGTCCAGAAGGACGATGGTGTCGTGCGAGGTCGCCTCCAGGATCGCCGCCAGATCCCTCCGCGAGGTGCGCGTTCCGGTCGGATTGTTCGGCGTGCACAGGGCCAGCGCCTTGGGTCGCCGGGCGAGCGCGGCCCTCACCGCCGCGATGTCAATCTCGAACGCGCCGTCGCGCGGAACATCGACGATCTCGGCCCCGGCGGACCTGGCGAAGATCTCGTAGCTGGGGAAGGTCGGCCGCGAGAGCAGCAGGGCGTCGCCCGGCGAGAGATAGGCACGGAAGAAGTAGTCGATCAGGGCTTCGGAGCCCGGGCCGGCGGCCACGCGCTCCACTGGAAGCTTCAGATGCCCGGCCAGGGCGCGCCGCAAGGCGCCCGAGGCAGAGTCCGGATAGGTCTCGGGATGGGCGAGGGCAGCGATCGCCGCCTGGGCCGCGCGCGGGCTGGGCCCGTACGGGTTTTCGTTGCTGGACAGCTTGGCGAAACCGCGCGCCCCGAACCGATTTCCCGCCAGTTCCGGGCTCATGCCGGGCTCGTAAGGCGTGATCGCGTCCAGCGCCCGGCGCGGGCGGGGGCGTTCGTCGCGGGCGTCCCGGCGGGTCCTGGCCAAGCTGGTCATGGGGGCGAAGTCTAACCCGTCATCGTGAAATCGGCTTTCTATTTGTGCCCTGGATCACACTTGGTGCGGTAGATTGTTGCCGGTTCTCTCCGCGAGGCGGCACGGTCATGTCGTCGCGGCCGCCGGGTCGGCGCCGGGCGTCGTTTCGCGTTACAATGGGCGCCGAGCCATGGAGGAGCCAGATGCCCAAGATCACCTATGAGGTCGTCCAGCACGACGGCGGGTGGGCCTATCGCGTCGGCGATGTCTATTCGGAAACCTTCCACAGCCATCACGCGGCCCGCGGCGCCGCCATCCGCGCCGCGCGCGAACAGCGCGTCCCCGGCGAGGAGGTGGGCATTTCCTGGGAGGACGAAGACGGCCGCTGGCACGAGGAGCTGGCGCAAGGCGCCGACCGCCCGGAGACCGACGTCGAAGGCTAGCCCGTCCGGCCGGCCGTCATCGCCGCACGGAGCGAACACACCTCCCTTTCATTCGTCATCCCGGCCGCAGCGCGATAG
>JBOHUY010000186.1:0-3183 GCA_050735015.1 Candidatus Dormibacterales bacterium
CCCCAGAATCGTCCCGTCGGCGAGGAGCCTGTCGCCGGCGATCCATCCACTCGCGGAAAAGAAAAAAGGCAGGGGAGAGATGACATGGTGCGCATGCTGAGGAAGGTCCTCCGGTCGAGCGACGAGCCCCAGATCTTCGGGATGTGGCTCTTCTGAGCCAGTCCGCGTCAAGGGCGAACTGAGGCAAGAGGCCCTCCCGCGGGGGCCTCTCTTCTTTTCCATATAGGGGGCGAATTCGCGCTCGTCAGTGTAGAATCGCCTGCCTGGTGCGTCAGCTAGGGGTGGCGGGCAAGGTCTACGCCATCGGCGTCATCTTGGTGGGGGCGGCGGTGGTCCCGGCCGGGTTCCTCCTCCACCCCATAGTTCCGGGCCAGATCGGCCAGTTCCTCTTCCTGGCCGCGGCCACGCAGATCGCGGCCGTGATGCCGATCCGTTGGAGCACCGGGACCCACAGCGTGACGACGGCGCCGCTGATCGCGCTGGCGCTACTGGCCCCGGGCGGGGGGGTGGCGCTGGCGGCCTGGCTGTGCCTCTTCGACGGCCGCGTCCCCGGCCGCGATCTGCCCTGGTGGCAGGCCCTTTTCAACCGCGCCAACCTGGCCGTGACCTACGCGTCGCTTTCGCTGGGCGCCGCCCTTCTGCCCGTCACGGGCATCTGGCAGGTGCCGGTGCGCGCGCTCACGCTCTCGCTGGCCGTGATAGCCGTCAACTACCCCCTGACCGCGCTCGGCTTCGCCTTCATGAGCAGGGCCTCGGTCTTTTCCATCCTGGCCCGCAACGTCCGCCTGGCCACGGTGCAGGCGACCTTGATCCTGGGCTTCGCCGGGGGCACCATGTTCGTCCTCCTCCAAAGGCCCGTCGGCTACCTGATGGCGCCCGGCCTGCTGGGGGTCCTGATCGCCGTGCGCTCGAACGTGCGGCACGCGCAGCGCCAGGCCGAGGCCAGGCAGCAGACGCTGCAGCTGGCGGCGCAGGCGCTGGACGCCCGCGACCGCTACACGGAGTCCCACTCCCAGCGGGTGGGGGAGCTGGCGGGGCAGATCGGCCGGGCGCTGGGGATGGCCGTCCGCGAGATCGAGGAGCTGCGCACGGCGGGCTCTCTCCACGACCTCGGCAAGATCGGCATCCCGGACCACATCCTCAACAAGGCGGAGGCGCTCTCCTCCGAGGAGTGGTCGATCATGAAGACCCACTCCGACATCGGGGCGGACATGATCAGCCGGCACTCGGCGCTGGCGCCGGTGGCGCCCTTCGTGCGCCACCACCACGAGAGGTGGGACGGCTCCGGATACCCGCAGAACCTGCAAAGCGAGGCCATCCCGGTGGGAGCGCGCATCCTGGCGGTGGCCGACTCCTTCGACACCATGACCTCCCCACGCCTCTACCGGAAGAGCTTTCTGACGCAGACGGCGGCGGTGGACGAGATCTCCTCTCTGGCGGGGCGCTGGTACGACCCCAAGGTGGTCGACGCGCTGCGCGTGCTGCACGACCTGCCGGCGCTGACCGACACCAAGCACCCGGTCCGGCGGCCTCGTCTGCCCGCCGGGCTCGGTCTTTTGAAGGGCAACCCGCGCTTCGGGCGGCTGGTCCTGGGCATGAGCGTCTCCAGCCTCGGCGACCCCCTCACGACCGTCGCCACGTTGGTCTCCATCTACGCCGTCACCCACCAGGCCCTGGCCTTGGCCGGCGTCTACGTCCTGAAGGCGATCGCCACCATCCTCGTGGGGGGCCTGGGCGGCATCGTCCCCGACCGGTTGGAGAGAAAGCGCCTCATCCTCGGCCTCGAGGTGCTGGGCGGGGTGACGCTCCTTTTGACCCCGCTCGCGCTGCGCGTCTCCCTCATCGCCATCTTCCCGATCATCTTTCTGCTCGCTGCCGTCAACGCCATCGTGCAGCCCACCCGGCAGGCCGTCATCCCCGAGCTGGTCGGCGAGGACAGGGTCGGCCGCGGGGCGGCGACCATGGCGGGGGCGACGATGGTCACGAGCATGCTCGGCTTCCCGCTCGCGGCCGGGATCCTCTGGCTCTCCAGGGGCACGAGCCTTCTCTTCATGGTCGACGGCCTCACCTTCATCATCGCGGGGCTGCTCGTGATCGGCCTCGGCCACGTGGGCGGGGGCTCGGCGCGGCGCCTGGTGGGCAGCGGCCTGCGCGAGACCTGGCGCATCCGGACCGCCCGGCCCCAGCTGGTGGTTTCCACGCTGGCGGCCTTCTTCATCAGCATGAGCTTCCCCACCCTCCTGGTCCTCGCCTACCACCTGGCCGGCCACCTGCTGGTGCCCGCGCAGGCTTACACACTCCTGGAGGCGACCCTGGCCGTGGGCGTGGTCTGCGGCAGCCTGCTCGTCAGCCAGCTGCGCGAGGTCGGCAGCATGCGCCTGGTGGTGATCGGCCTGGTGGTGATGGGGGCGCTGAGCGTGGGCATCGGCGTCAGCCAGTGGCTGCTGGTGACGGCCGCGCTGCTGCTCGCCGCCTCGGTCGGGAACGCCATCTACGGGGTCTCCAACCAGACCGCCCTCTTGCAGGCGGGCGACTCCGGCAACCGCGGCCGCATCATGTCCACCCGCTTCGCCATCGCCCAGACGGCTCTCATCGCGGGCGCCATGCTGGGCGGCGTGATCACGGCCTGGATCGGCCCCCAGGCCACCTACGTGCTGCTGGGGGCGGGCCTGCTCATGGTGGCACTGACCATGGCCACCACCTCCGCGCGCATTCAGAGGATGGGGGGTTCCTCCATCAAGGGGATGGTCGTCTCCAACGAGTGAGGGCGAGTTTAGAGCTCGCCCAGCCCGACCGTCCCCGCCCGCAGGGCGGCGCGGATGGCGTCCGCCCGGTTGTTCACGCCGAGCTTGCGATATATGTTGCGCAGATGCGTGTCGACCGAGGACTTGGAGAGCCCCATCTCGGCCGCGATCCTCTTGGCGGGGGCGCCCTTGGCCAAAAGCCGCAGAGTCTCCATCTCGCGGGCCGTGAAGGTGGCCGCCAGGGGGTCCGCGGGCGGGAGGAGCTTGGCCGCGCTGACCAGGACCGCGGGCAGCATCTTGCGGGGCACGGGCGCCTCCCGCCGGAGGGCGGCCCGGATGGCGGCGTGAAGCTCCGAGGGCCCGACGTCCTTGAGGACGTAGCCGGCGCAGCCGGCCTGGATCATGCGCAGCAGGTCGTCGCTCGTCTCCGACACGGTCC
>JBOHUY010000187.1:0-2309 GCA_050735015.1 Candidatus Dormibacterales bacterium
GCCGTCTCCAGAGCCCTCCGCCTCTGACGCTGCACGCGCTGGCGCCGGTCCTCCAGCACGGTCGAGTAGACCGAGCGGCGACGCTTGGCGCGACCGCGCAGAAGGTAGGTGGCGACCACCAGCCCCAGCACCGCCACCAGCGGTCCGATCAGCAGCTGCACGACCGTCCCCTATGACCCATCAGGTGCCTGTGTGACAATCGCCCCCGTGCCGCACACCTCTTTGTACGTTCGGATCCAGGCCGATCTTGCGGGTGCCCGCCGCCGGCGCGACGAGGCGGCGCTGCGTGCCCTCGGCCTTTTGAAGTCCGAGCTCGTCAACGCCAGCAAGGAGCCGGGCGCGTCCGGCGAGATCGAGGACGGCCTCGTCCTGCGCACCCTGCGCCGCGAGGTCAAGAAGCGCGAGGAGGCGGCGGCCGCGTTCCGATCCGGGGGCCGGGAGGGCGGGGCCCGGGCGGAAGAGGAGGAGGCGGCCGTCCTGCGCTCGTACCTGCCCGCCCAGCTCGACGCCCCGGGGCTGGAGGCGGAGGTGCGGCGCATCGTGGAGGAGCTGCAGCCGGAGGGTCCGGGCGCGTTCGGCGCCGTCATGCGGGCCGCCACCTCGCGGCTCGAGGGCCGCGCCGCGGGGGCCGAGATGGCGGCGGTGGTCCGGCGCCTCCTGGGGGCGTGACGGGGCCGGCCCGGAACGGGGAAGGCGCCCGCAAGGGCGCCGAGCGCCGCAGGGCGGCCCGGGCGAGGCTCATGAAGCCGCCTCCGCCGAGGGGGGCCAGGGGGCGCGCGGCCACGACCGTCGAGCGGCTCTCCGAGCTCTACCCGGCCGCCTGCGAGCTCGACCACCAGGGCCCCTTCCAGCTCCTGGTGGCCACCATCCTCTCGGCGCAGACGACCGACCGGCGCGTGAACGAGGTCACCCCCGCGCTCTTCCGCCGCTACCCGAGCGCCGCCGCCCTGGCCGCGGCCGAGCCCGCCGCGGTCGAGGAGATGATCCGCCCGACAGGGTTCTTCCGCGCCAAGACCCGCTCTCTCATCTCTTGCGCCGTGGCGCTCGTGGAGCGCTTCGGGGGCGAGGTGCCGCGCACCATGGAGGAGCTGGTGACGCTCCCTGGCATCGGGCGCAAGACCGCCAACGTCGTCCTGGGCGTTGCCTTCGACATCCCCGGCTTCCCCGTCGACACCCACGTCAACCGCCTGGCCAACCGCCTGCGCCTGGTCGCCACCCGGGAGCCCGAGCGCGTCGAGGCGCAGGTCTGCGCGATGGTGCCGGCCCGGGAGTGGACGGGCCTTTCCCTCCGCCTCATCCTCCACGGCCGGCGCGTCTGCCTGGCGCGCCGCCCGCGCTGCGAGGGCTGCCCCCTCAACGATTACTGCCCGTCCTCGACGGTGAGGCCGGGCCGGCCCTGAGAACATTTGTTCTATACTGGCCTTCGTGCCCCCCTCCGAGCCTCGCCACCCGGGCGTGCGCTACGTCGAGGTCTTCTGCCGCGGCGCCCTCAACCGGGTCCGCGGAATGGGCTTTGCCTGGTCCCTCAACCCCTACGTCGGCTGCCAGCACAGGTGCGCCTTCTGCTACGTGCGCGGGTTCGAGCTGAGGGCGGACCGGCCCGCGGACGAGCGCTACGGCCGCACGGTCCGGGTCAAGATCAACGTGGCCGCCGTCCTCGCCCATGAGCTCTCGCGCCGGTCCTGGCGGGACGAGGGCGTGGCCGTGGGCACGGCCACCGACCCCTACCAGCCGGCGGAGGGGCGCTACCGCCTGACCAGGCACTGCCTCGAGGTCTTGAGCCGGCACGCCAGCTTTGTCGACCTCATCACGAGAGGACCCCTGGTCGTCCGCGACGTCGACGTCCTCAAGGACCTGGATCGAGGACCGGGGGCGAGCGTGACCTTCAGCGTACCCACGCTCGACGACGAGGTCTGGCGGCGGACCGAGCCCGGCACCGCCCACCCCCGCCAGCGGCTGCGGGCCCTGGCGCGGCTGGCCGCCGCCGGCGTCGAGACGGGCGTCGCCATGGCCCCCATCCTTCCCGGCCTGAGCGACGGCCCAGAGTCCCTGGAGGCGGTCGTCCGGGCCTCGCGGGAGGCGGGCGCGAGGTACCTCTGGGCCTCGGTCGTGAACCTTCGCGAGGGCACCCGCGAGCACTTCCTGGGCGTCCTGAGCCGGCACTGGCCGGAGCTTTTGCCGGGCTACCTGGAGATCTTCTCCGACCGCGGCTACGCGCCCGCGCGTCTCTCCCAGGAGGTGGCGAGCCGCGTCTCCCGCCTGCGCGGCATGCACGCCGTGCCGGGCGCCCGGCGGGCGCGGCCCCAGCC
>JBOHUY010000188.1:0-4697 GCA_050735015.1 Candidatus Dormibacterales bacterium
CTACGCGGCCGAGTACAGCCGCATGGCCGCCGCCGCCGCCCAGAGCTCGGACCGCCTCAGCCACGACTACGAAGAGGCCAGCCACTCGCTGGCGACAGAGCACTCCCTGGAGCGGCAGTACCAGGTCGAGCACCTTCCGACCACCAAGCAGCGCTTCTTCGCGGAGAGCCGCGCCTTCCGCGCCTGGCTCGTGGCCATCGCGCGCAGGGGGTCGGCGGAGGACCGGGCGCTGGTCCAGACGCTCCTCTTCGAGCACGGCATCTACCTCAAGGGGGTGGGGCAGATCTTCGCCGCCGTGGAGGCGCGCCGCCCGGGCCAGGCGGCCCTCGTCGAGGAGGGCCTGGACCCCCTCTCGGACGACATCGACCACCTCATCAACGACGCCACCAACAAGCGCGTACAGGCGGCCGCGGCCACCCTCAAGGAGATGAACGCCCGGGAGGAGGAGCTGGCCCGGCTGATGCCGGCCGCCTTCGGGGCCGGCATCCTCATGGTGGGCGTCCTCCTGCTGCTGCTGGAGGCCCACCGGCAGGCCAGGAACGCCAAGTCCGCCTTTTTGGCCAAGATGAGCCACGAGCTGCGCACGCCGATGAACGCCATCCTCGGCTTCAGCGAGCTCCTGGAGACGCGGGCGGCGGGCCCGCTGACGGACGTCCAGGCGCGCTACGTCGGCAACATCCGGCTCAGCGGCGGCCACCTCCTGGCGCTCATCAACGACATCCTCGACCTCAGCAAGGTGGAGGCGGGTCGCATGGACATGGCCATGGGGGAGGTGCGGGCCTCGGAGGTCGTGGAGAAGGCCCTCAAGGAGGTGGAGCCCCTGCGCCTCAAGAAAGGCCAGAGGCTGACCTTCCCGGGGGCGGCCGACGTGCTCGTGAGGGCGGACGCGCGGCGCCTCCTGCAGGTGCTCCTGAACGGGCTCTCCAACGCCATCAAGTTCGCGGGCGCGGGTGGTCTGATCGCCGTCGCCGTGACCCAGGACGACCGCTGGACCGAGTTCCGCATTCGGGACGACGGACCCGGCATCCCCCGCGAGAAGCTGGACCGGGTCTTCGACGAGTACGCGCAGCTGGGCAATCGCAGGACCGTCGAGCACGAGGGGACCGGGCTCGGGCTACCCCTCAGCCGGGGCCTTGTGGAGCTCATGGGGGGCCGGCTCGTCCTGGAGAGCGAGGAGGGTGTGGGGACCACGTTTCGCGTGCTCCTGCCGGGAGGGCACGGCCGGGGCCGGGCGGCCGGCCGGTCCCGTCTTTCCAAGCGCCTTCGCCGCGCCCTCCGGGCCGCGCCCGGGCAGAGCGGCCTGGCCAAGACTGAGGAGAACTGAATTGCGACAGCGACTGACGGCCCTGGCGGCCCTGGCCGCGACCCTCTTCCTGGTGGCCTCCTGCGGCGCGGCCGCGGCCGCCCCCGCGCCCGCCTACGCGGGCCGGACCATCCACCTCGCCGCCGACCTCTCTCTGACGGGGGCGGGGGCCGTCTACGGGGTCAGCTCCAAGAACGGGATCGACCTCGCCGTCGAGGAGATCAACGCGGCCGGGGGCGTGGACGGCGCCCGCCTCGCCGTCAGCATCGCCGACGACGGCTCGGCACGCTCGGAGGCGCTGCAGGTCGTGCAGGGCCTGGTCTCGGCCCGCCCGGCCCCGCTCGGCCTCCTCGGGCCCACCCTCTCCAACTCCGCCGTGGCCGTGCATCCCTACGCCGAGAGCGCCCACGTGCCCATCGTCGGCATCAGCAACACGGGCCTCCACATCGTCCCCGACTGCGAGTACCCCTCCGAGACCCCCTGCCGCTACGTCTTCCGGGACAGCTTGGGGGAGGCCACCGCCATCCCCGCCGACATCCGGGTCTGGCAGCAGCGCCACCACTCCCGGACCGCCGTCCTCATGGTCGCCTACGACGACAAGTTCTCCGCCGACGGGGGCCGGGTGGTGGCGGCGGCCGCGCCCGGCCAGGGCCTCCGGCTCGTCCAGACCATCGAGTTCAGCAAGACGGCCACGGACCTCAGCCCGTACGTCGCCGAGGCGGTCAAGAGCCACCCCGACGTGATCTTCATAACCTCGCTCGGCAGCATCCCCGCCCGCATCATGATCGAGGCCCGCGCGATCGGATTCAGGGGCGGGTTCCTGGGCGGCAACGGGTTCAACACCGCCGTGGTCTCCCAGGCCGCGGGCGCGGCCGGAAAGGGCGCCCAGTCGGCCAGCGCCTGGTACCTCAACAGCAGCTTCGCGGCCAACCACGCCTTCGTCCGCGACTACCGGGCGGCCTATGCGGAGGACCCCGACCAGTTCGCGGCCCAGGCCTGGACGGGCGTCCTCATCTTCGCCGCCGCGGCGCGCTCCGCGCACCTCACGTTCAAGGACGTGCCCGCCGACAGAGACCGGCTGCGCGCCGCCCTGGAGAAGGTGAGCCTGCCCACGCCTCTCGGGCCCTTCCAGTTCACGTCCGCCCACGACGTCAGCCAGCCCATCTGGGTCATCCAGATGGACGGGAGAGGGGGCTTCAACCTGGTCAGCGAGGTGAGTCCCGCCTGACCTCAGGAGAAGCATCCTCGTCGCCGCGCCGTGGTCGCCGGAGCGTGGAGGCGCCCGCCGCCACCACGGCCGCCACGAACAGGAACCGCAGGAAGTCCGGAAGGGCGGGGTGCGGGATCACGGACCCTCCCGGCCGCGGGCGCGCTCGCCTCGAAAAGAAGAAGAGGGCCCCAACACGGGACCACCCGAGCGCGCCCGCCGCTGACTCTTCGGCACCATGCATACGTGGACCGGCCCCGCCGTCGCCATATTCCAGAGCCACGGGTCCCCCTCCCGGCGGTGGGGACCGGTCGCGGCCCCGGCCGGCGCGGCGCCGGATCCCCGCCGGCGTCGCCCTCGCCGTCCGCGGAGTCCCCCGGCGAGCCCCAGACCCGCGTTAACGGATGTATAGCAAACGAGTTTGCGTAAACCGGTTAGGGGTGGTAAATTGATGGCGCGCCGCCCCATCCCAGGTGGGCGGGTCGCCGCGGCTGTTCGACCGTTCTCGAGCGAACCCGCGCGTCCGACTGAAAGCCAGTGCTCGAGAACGAGGAGACCAGCCGATGCCTCAAGGCACCATCAAGAAGATCGTCCCCGATCGCGGCTTCGGGTTCATCGCCGCGGACGACGGCAAGGAGTACTTCTTCCACCGCAGCGGGGTGGACGGGGCCCTCAACTTCGACTCCCTGAACGGAGGCGAGTCGGTCTCGTTCGAGGTGGAGCCGAGCATGAAAGGTCCGCGCGCCAACCGGGTGCGCCCCGCCTGAACCCGGTCGCGTCCGCGGCTCCGCCCGCTTCCGTGCGGATGGAGCCCGGGGCGGCCGGGAATGCACACGGGCCGACGGATGTTAGAGTCTCAAGTAGATTGCCAGCCCGCGGGCTTATGCGGGCCTTCGCGCTTGGGTTCTCCCTCCCCGTCAGAGCAACGGTGTCCTTGAAGCAGCTGAAGACCGAAAACGAATGAGGGGGGAGGAGACCCTCATTTGATTACGTTCGAAGAGCTGGGCCTAGATGCCCACACCCTGGCCGCCCTGGCGCGGCAGTCCATAGAGGTCCCCGTCCGGGTTCAGGCCGAGGCCATCCCCCCGCTTCTGGAAGGCGGCGACGTGGTCATGGAAGCCCCCACCGGCTCCGGCAAGACGCTGGCCTTCCTGATCCCGCTCATCCGGCGCGTCCAGCGCCCGGGACCGGGGCCGCGGGCGCTTGTCGTCACCCCCACACGGGAGCTGGCCATGCAGGTCGACAAGGTCTTCGCGGGGCTCGACTCGGGATTGCAAGGAGCCCTCCTCTACGGGGGCGTGGGTTACGCGACCCAGACGCTGGCCCTCAAGCGCGGGGTCGACGTGGTGATCGGGACGCCCGGCCGCCTCCTGGACATGGTGGGGCGGCGTCTGGTCTCCCTCAGCCGGGTTGAGTACCTGGTGCTGGACGAGGCCGACGAGATGCTGGACGCGGGCTTCGCGCCCGACATCGAGCGCATCCTCGCCCTCACCTACCAGCCCCAGACGGTGCTGGCCTCGGCGACCATGCCGGAGTGGGTCGTGAGGGTCATCGCCCGGCACATGCGCGAACCCGTCCGCGTGCACGTCGAGCCCGACCTGGAGTCTCTCCTCGAGCACGGCATCGTGCGCGTCGACCGCGCGCAGAAGCTCCACACGCTGAGCCGGCTCCTGCACCGGAACGGGGGCTCGGCCATCGTCTTCGGGCGCACCAAGCACGGCGTCCGCAAGCTCAACCGCGACCTGAAGGCGCTCGGGCACGATAGCGTCGAGCTGCAGGGCAACCTCTCGCAGACGGCCCGGGACCGGACCATGGAGGCTTTCCGGCAGCAGCGCACCGACGTGCTCGTGGCCACCAACGTGGCCGCCCGCGGCCTCGACATCAGCCATGTCCGGCTGGTGGTCAACTACGAGCTCCCGGACACCCCCCAGTGGCTGACGCACAGGGTCGGGCGCACGGCGAGGATGGGCGAGCGGGGCCGCGCGCTGACCTTCCTGACCGCGGAGGACCAGGGCGCCTGGAGCAAGCTGCGCACTTTGGGGGCCCCCCGCCTGCGTGAGCTCGACGTCCGCGGCCTCCTGGAGGAGAACGCCTGGCGGTACCTGGAGGTCGAGGCCGCCCACGACGGGCACCGTCCCGCCCCGGCCGCGCTGCGCGCGGGGCCGGGACGGCCCAGGCGCCGCCGGG
>JBOHUY010000189.1:0-3723 GCA_050735015.1 Candidatus Dormibacterales bacterium
GCGCGGTGCCGCCCGTGGGCTGGCGGGCGGCCGCCTGCCCGGTGTCGGCGCGGGCCATGCGCACGACCGTGGGCAGGTGCACCTCCTGGAGGTAGCGGGTCCAGTCGAAGAGGCCGGGGTCGAAGGGGAGCAGCGCGCGGTCCGGCTCCGGCAGCCGGCCCCAGAGCTCCATCAGGTGGGAGGTGTCGAAGACCCCGTCGACCTCCGTGTAGACCCCGTAGAGCTCGGCGAACTCAAGACCCCTCTCGACGTGCCCGATGCGGGCGTGGAGCCGGTCCGAGACCTCGGCCCCGTCGGCGCCCAGGGGCAGACGCTCGGCCAGCCACTGGGCCGCCTCCAGCGCCCGCAGCGCGAGCCGGCCCCGGGCCTCCAGCTGGGAGCGGTTGGGGAAGGTCCAGGTGTGCGTACCGATGGCCTGCCCGTGCCGGTCCCGGAGCGGGTGCTCGGCGAAATAGCGGGCACTCTGCTCGTAGAGGCCCCGGAAGCGGAGCGGGTTCCGCGTCCCGGAGGCCACGTGGTAGATGCGGTGGCCGCCCTCGGGCGGGGAGGCGGCCACGGCCAGGAGCGCGCTCACGACGAGGTCGGCGGGGACGATGTCGATGACCCCGTCGGGGAGGCCCGAGAACTCGGTCAGCACCCCCCGCCCGAAGGCGAGGATGATGGGCTCCGCCATCCGGAAGCCCTCCAGCCAGCCCGGGAAGGGCTCCGCCAGGGCGCTCTCGATGACGGAGGGCCTCACGATCGAGAGAGGGATCTCACCCCGCAGCTCGACCAGGGCGTGCTCGGCCAGGGCCTTGGTGAAGGAGTAGATGTCGGTGAAGCCCGTGGCCCGGGCCCGGGCCCGGCCCCGCTCCACGAGCGCCTCCTTGACCCACCTCTGGCGCAGCCGCTCGACCATGCGGGCGGTCGCCGGCGTCCCCGCCGGACCCATGCGCGAGCGGGCCTGGGCGCTCAGGCGGCGAAGCTCTTCCGGGCGCCTCGACTCCTCCTCCACGACCGCCCGCAGCCCGGTCAGCGCCTCCGCCTCGTGGCGCCAGTTGAGCCCGGGGTCCAAGGGCAGCTCCTCTTTGAGCTGGCCTCGCAGCATGCCCCCCACGTAGGCGGTGGAGACGTGGACCAGGTGGGGCGCCGCGCCCGCCCGCCGCAGCTCCGTGATGAGCCGCGCCGTGCCCAGCACGTTGGTGCGCGCCGAGAGGTCGGCGGGGTTGTCGAACTCGACCGCGGCCGCCGAATGGATGACGACATCGCAGGCCTTGAGGCGCCCTCGCCCCTTCTCGTCGAGGCCCAGGCCCTCCACCCCCAGGTCGAGCTCCAGCACGGAGAGCTTCTCGGCCGCCAGGCGGGCGAAGGCCTTCTCCCCCAGGTTCTGCCTCAAGACCCGGAAGGCGGGGCTGGCCAGCACCTCGCGCTCCAGCCGCTCGGCCGCCACCCGGCGGGGGCCGGGCCTGATGGCGAGCTCGATGCGGCCCACCTGGGGCAGCGAGCGCAGGCACTTCTCGACGATCGTCTTGCCGAGGAAACCGGTCGAGCCGGTGACCAGGATGGTCTTTCCGGCGAGAGCCTCGGCAATCAATGCGAGTCGAATTCTAGGGGCCCGGGCCAAGGCGCCCCCCGGGTGGCGGCGGCGCGGGGGGGCGGGGGCCGACCGCCTACGATGGCGAGGTGAGAAGGGCGCCGGTCAGCCAGGGGCGCGCCGCGGTCTGGGAGGAGCCCGCCGGGCCCGCCGGCGTGCACGTGAGGACCCTCGCAGCCCTCCCCGCGCGCCCCGGGTGGGTGCCCATCTCCATGCGGGCGGCCGCCCTCAACCACCTGGACCTCTGGCTCACGCACGGCGCCCAGCGGGTCTCACCCCCGCGCGTCATCGGGGCGGACGGGGCGGGCGTGGTGGCCGAGGACGCCCAGGGCTGGAAGGCGGGCCAGGAGGTGGTCCTTTACCCCGTGGCGGCCTGCTGGGAGTGCGAGGCGTGCCGGGCCGGGCGGCAGGTCCTGTGCCCGGACTTCGGGATCTTCGGCGAGCACACCGACGGGACCGCCTGCGAGCTGCTGCACGTGCCCGCCCAGAACCTCTACCCGAGGCCCGCGGGACTGAGCTGGGAGGAGGCTGCCGCCTTCCCCCTCACCTTCCTCACGGCCTGGCGGATGCTGACCACCCGGGGCGGGCTGGAGGCGGGCCAGACGCTGCTGGTGGTGGGGGCGGGGGCGGGCGTGGCCGCGGCCGCCATCGCCATCGGCCGGCACCTGGGGGCGCGCGTCCTCGCCACCAGCCGCTCCGAGGGCAAGCGGGCGAGAGCGGTCGAGCTGGGCGCCGAGGCCGCCTTCGACTCCGCCTCACCCTTCTCGGCCGGGGTCAAGGCGGCCACGGGCGGGCGGGGCGCGGACCTCGTCTTCGAGCACGTGGGCCCGGCCACGCTGGGCGAGGCGCTGGCCTCGGTCGCGCCCGGCGGCCGGATCGTCACCTGCGGCTCCACCAGCGGCGTGCGCGCGGAGATCTCCATGCCCCGCCTCTTCCTCCGCCAGGTCGGCCTTTTGGGCTCCACCATGGGCAACGCCTCCGAGTTCGAGGCCGTGCTGGCGGCCGTGTCGGAGGGGCTGCGTCCCGCCGTCGACACCGCCTTCGAGCTGGAAGAGGTCCAAAAGGCCCTGGAGCGCCTCGACCGCTCCCAGCAGTTCGGCAAGGTCGTCCTGAGGATCGCCAGCTGAGCCCCCGCAGCGAGCCGCCGGGCCGGCGGCCCCGCATCCTGCTCACCAACGACGACGGCATCCACGCGCCCTGCATCCGCGCCGCCTACGCTGAGCTGCGCCGGCTGGGCGAGGTGACCGTGGTCGCCCCCGACGCGGAGCGGTCGGCGGTCGGCCACGCCATCACCACCCTGCTCCCCCTGCGGGTGACCCAGGTGACAGGCGACGGCATGCCCGGCTACGCCGTGAACGGGATGCCCGCCGACTGCGTCAAGCTCGGCATCGGGGCCATCCTGGAAGAGCGCCCCGACATCGTCGTCTCCGGCATCAACCTGGGCCCCAACACGGCCGCCAGCATCATCTACTCGGGCACCGTCTCGGCCGCGACCGAGGCCCGCATCCTGGGCGTGCTCTCCGTGGCCGTCTCCCTGGCCACCTTCACGGAGGCGGACTTCGGGCCCGCCGCCGTGGTCGCCCGCGAGGTGGCCGCGCTCGTGCTCCAGCGGGGGCTGCCCGAGCGCGTCCTGCTCAACGTCAACGTGCCCAACCTGCCCCGCGCCAAGCTGGCCGGGCTCCGCGTCACCCGCCAGGGCCGCTCCGTGTTCCAGGAGGAGTTCGCGGTCCGGGAGGACCCCCGCCGCCAGCCCTACTACTGGCTGGCGGGCCGGTTTTCGATGACGGACGAGGCGGAGGATACCGACGCCTGGGCGGTCAGCCACGGCTACGTCAGCGTCACGCCCGTGAGCTTCGACCTCACCGACTACGGCTCCATGGAGGACATCGCCGCCTGGCCCTGGGACGGAGGCCGGCCCCGCGCTCAGACGGTGCCGAAGAGGCGGTCCCCGAAGTCTCCCAGGCCGGGCACGATGTAGGCGTGCTCGTCGAGCCTCTCGTCGAGCGCGGCCGTGTGCACGACCACGTCGGGGTGCTCTGACTCCAGCATCCTGACCCCCTCGGGGGCGGCCACGACGCAGACCATGCGGACGCCCCGCCCCCCCGCCTCTTTGATGAGCGTGACCGCCTGCGTCGCCGAGCCCCCCGTGG
>JBOHUY010000190.1:0-2456 GCA_050735015.1 Candidatus Dormibacterales bacterium
GGCTTTGGCTCCGCCGGCTCGGGGCCGGCGGCGGCGGCTGCCCCCTTTTTTAGGCGGGGCGGACCCTGGTCGCCCGCGGGCCCTTCTCGCTGGCCTCGATCTCGAAGGTGACCTGCTCGCCCATGGCCAGGCTGTCGAAGTCCAGCAGCGGGTCGAGCCCGCTCCGATGGAAGAAGTAGTCCTTGCCGTCGTCGGACGAGATGAAACCGAACCCCCGGTCGCTGACGACCTTCTTGATGGTGCCATTCGGCATCCCCGATCCTCCACATGCCCGCAGCCCGCGCCGAGTCCTCAATCCCGGAGCTTCGCCGAGCCCGGGGTGACGGGTTCAATTTACCAGTCCTCGGACGCGGTCCACGAAGCCCGGCGAGGGTGGGCGGGCGAGGCCCCGCCCCGGCCCTCACAGATTCCCGAACACGACCGCCTTCTGTTCTGTGTACTCGTTGAAGGCCTCGACCCCGTGCTCTTTGCCGAACCCCGACTCCTTGACGCCCCCGAACGGCAGCTCGTCGTACGCGACCTGGAGCGCGTTCACCCACGTGTAGCCGGCCTCCAGCTCGTTGACGGCGCGGTAGGCGCGAGCCATGTCGCGGGTCCAGATCGAGGAGCCGAGGCCGAAGGGGGAGTCGTTGGCGAGCCGGATGCCCTCCTCCAGGTCCGCGATGCGGAAGACGGGGAGGGCGGGCCCGAAGACCTCCTCCGTGGTCATGCGCGTGCCCGGCGGCACGTCCACCAGGATGGCCGGGTTGACGTAGTTGCCGTGCTCGTGGCCGGGCCCCCCCGGCCGTCCGCCCCCGAAGGCGAGCCGCGCCCCCTTGGCGAGGGCGTCCTCGACCTGGGCCTCGACCAGAGAGCGCTGCTCCTGGGTATGCATGGGCCCCATTCGGGTCTCCTTGTCCATCCCGCTTCCGACCTTGAGGCGGGCCGCCTTCCCCGTCAGCCTCTCGAGCAGCCCGTCGTGCACCGCCTCGTGCACGTAGAGCCGCTTGACGGCCAGACAGGCCTGGCCGCAGTTGAAGAAACGGCCCACAGAGATGGCGGAGGCGGCGGCGTCGAGGTCGGCGTCCTCCAGGACTATGCAGGGGTCGCTGCCGCCCAGCTCGAGCTTGACCTTCTTGAGACCGGCCGCGGCGGCCGCCATGACGCGCTTGCCGGTCGGCGTGGAGCCGGTCAGCGCGATCTTGCGCACGAGCGGGTGGGTGACGAGGGCCTCGCCCGTCTGGTCGCCGCCGAGCACGACGTTGACGACCCCCTCCGGGAGCCCGCCCTCCAAGAGAGCCTCGACGCAGGCGATCGTCGAGAGGGGCGTGGTGGGGGCCGGCTTCAGAACCACCGTGTTGCCTGCGGCCACGGCGGGGGCGATCTTGTTGGCGGCCAGGGTGAGCGGGAAGTTCCAGGGCACGATGGCGCCCGTGACCCCGATCGGGCGCCTCACCACGAGGCCGAACATCTTGGTGCTGGCCAGGGCCACGTGCTCGCCGTGGACCTTGTCGGCCAGGTCCGCATACCAGGCGATGTTCTCGGCGAAGCGCTCGGCCTCGAGCTGGGACTCGCGCAGCGTCTTGCCCTGCTCGCGCGTGAGCAGCTCGGCGATGGCGTCGACCCGGCCATGCACGTGGGCGGCCGCCCGGTGCAGGATCCTGGCCCTTTCCGCGGGGGCCAGCCGCGACCAGGTCTCGAACGCCTTCTGGGCCGCCCGGGCCGCCCGGTCGACGTCCTCGGGGCCGCCCAGGGGGACCCGGTCCACGACCTCCTGCGTGGCGGGGTCGAAGACCTCGTAAGTCTCGCCGGAGGCAGCGCCGGCGCGCTCCCCCTCGATGATCATGGTCGCCATCTGGCTCTGATCCTCCACCTCATGCTCTTGCGCGTCGACCCCATTATCTCCGGCCCCTCCCCTCTCCTCAGCGCCCGGTGCGGCGGGCGTCCGGCGAGAAGGCGCCGGCGTCTACGCGGGCCGGCTCTCCGAGGGTCCCTTTGGGGTCAGCCTCGAGATCCACAGTGGCAGTCCTCCCAAGCCCCCGGTGGAATCGAAGTCGAGGGGGAAGTCGAAGAGCCCTCGAAAAGAGTCCGGGTCACGGACGCCGTCCATGACGGTGGGCCGGCCGAGACCCGAGTAGGTCCCCGCCTGACCGGCCGCGGCCAGCGCCAGGAGCGCGGCCTGGCAGGAGAGGGGGTCGAACCCGGCCCCTCCGCCGTAGGCGGCGGCGTAGGCCCGGCGGTAGCGCTGCGGCGTCGGGCCGGAGGGCTGCGCGGAGGCCACATAGACCGGCCCCGAGGCCGCGGCCTGGAAGGCGGCGTCCCCGGCCAGGGCCGGGCCCCACACCACGGGCACCTCCGGGTGGGCGCGCCTGAGCGCGGTCAGGAAGGGGGCGGCGCCGGCCTCCCCGGCGACGAAGACGGCCTCCCCGGTGGGCGTCGGGGCGGCGGCCTCCGGCGGCCCCTGCCGGGTCCGCACC
>JBOHUY010000191.1:0-16048 GCA_050735015.1 Candidatus Dormibacterales bacterium
GCCCCAAGACGCCCACCGAAATCAACCATCCAACGAAGGTGCGGACCCAGCCCGCCGCTAAAAGCGCTAACGGCCGGGCCGGGCGCTTCACGACCCTGGTCAACGGCGACGTGGGGGCGGGCAAGGACGTCGCCGTCTCGCTCACCAGTTCGGCGCCCATCCTGGCCGAGCGCCCCCTCTACTTCCACGCCTGCCCGGGCGGGGTCTGCGCGGACGGCGCCGACGTGGCCCTGGGGGCGGCACCCGCACAGTCCCGCTACTTCGCGGAGGGCTACACGGGATCGGGCTTCCAGGAATACCTGACCCTCGAGAACCCGGGCTCCACCCCGGGCACTGCGACGGTCACCTACCTCTTCACGGACAGCACCGGCACCGCCCGGGCGGTGCCGGTGCCGGGCCTTGCCAGGGTGACGCTGGACGTGAACGCGGCGGTCGGGCCCGGGCGCCAGGTCTCGGCCGAGATCAGCTCGACCGTGGCCCTGGTCGCCGAGCGCCCCATCTACTTCAACGCCTGTCCCGGCTCGGTCTGCATGAACGGGGGCAGCGTCTCCTCGGGGGCCACCTCGATCCCGTAGGGGGGCGCAGGAACCCCCTCAGGCGCTGAGCTCGGCCCTGCCCCCCGCGGCGGCGGCCCTCCGGCGCTGGCGCGAGGGGTCGGGAGCCGAGCGGAAGAGGGCCAGGGCCACCAGCCAGAAGGCCTCGAGCGCGAGGAGGTAGCGGGCCCAGGAGGCCACCCCCACGTACGTGCACTGCACGGCCACCAAGAAGCCCGCCGCGAGCAGCACCAGCTCCCAGGCGCGGGCTCCGGCCGAGATCAGGAGCCATGCCGCCGGGACCAGCCACATGAGGTCGTAGAGGTGGAGGAAAGGGGAGCTCAAGAGCGAGCCCAGGATCCCCGCCACGATGGGGAGCTCGGGTCCCGCCCCCCGGTGGCGCCATGCCGCATAGAGGGCGACGAGGGCGGCCAGGCCCTCTATGAGCAGGCGCGTGGCGCCCGGCCCGACCTGGAGCGGAAGCGTGTACCAGGGGCCCACCCAGAAGGCGATCGGGTGCGCGTCCGCGAAGAGAAGCCTTTGGACGTAGGCCCGGGTGCCGTCCACCCCGATCACGGCCACCACGGCCAGCCCCACCACCGCCATCGCCCCCGCCCAGGTTGCGAAGGCGCGCCAGCGACCCGCCGCCAGGAGCGCCAAGGGGACCAGCTCGAGGCCCTGGGGATGGAGGGCCACCACCACGAGCGGAAGCCCGGCCCAGGCGTCGCGGCGGCGCCGGAGCAGCACCACCGAGACGCCCATGCAGGCCATCTGGAGCGTGTTGACCTGGCCCAGCTGGAGGCCCAGAAGGACAATGTAGGGGCAGAGCGCCGCCACCAGGAGGAGAGCCTTGGGAAGGGGGCTGACGCGGGCCATCAGCCACCAGGCGACCACCAGGCCGGCGGCGGTGGCGACGCTCCAGGCCAGGTAGGCGGCGGCCGGCGCGAGGCGGGTCAGGGGCGCCACCAGCCAGGCCATTGGCGGCGTGTAGACGTTGGGGAAGAAAAGGATGGCGCCCGGCCGGGCGAGGGAGTGCAGGACCTGGTGCTGGGCCGCCACGTCGTACAGGTGGGGCCATCCGAAGCGCAGGCCCTGCAGCGCCGAGGCGTAGTAGAGGATGAAGTCGGTGCGGTCGACCTGGAAGCGCCCGTAGTCGACCCAGGCCGAGACCGTGCCCAGGGCCGTGCGGGCGGCGAGCAGGGTCCCGATCGCCAGCACGGCGAGCCAGAGCGGGCGCCACCACGACCTCCGGCTCACATCGAACGCGCGCGCTCCGATCGCGCGGGGCCCGGCGGACACCCGAGCATGATAGCCAGCACCTTCGGCCCCGGGCCTTGGGGCGCGGGGCCGTCACCCGGTGGCGGGGACCTCCGCCACCTCTTCGACGAGAGGCCGCAGCCGCTCCACCATGCGCCGCTTGAACTCGGGCCGCGAGAACCTGAACGAGGAGCGGCGGGCGGCCCGGCCCATGCGCTCACGAAGCTCGGAGCTGGAGGCCAGCTGCATGGTGCGGGCCTTGAGCTCGGCGGGCTCCCGCCACTGGAAGCCGTCCTCGCCCTCCGAGACCACCTCGGGCTGTCCACCGCGCGCGATCACGACGGGGACGGCCCCGTGCCCCATGGCCTCCGCCGTCGTCATCCCGAAGTGCTCGAGGGTGATGGGGGCGGCGCCCTCCTCCTCACTCCAGCCTGCCGCGTGCCAGTAGACGGAGGCCCGCCGGTAGAGGGCCTGCACCTCCTCGTAAGTGGCGTCGGTGTGCAGCTCGACGGGATAGCCGCGGGCCCGCGCCTTGACCCGGGCCAGGTAGTCGAGGTCGGCGGGCTGGCGGTGGACCGACCCCGCCAGGTGCAGGCTCCAGCCCTCGAGCCCGGCGTCGCAGAGGGACCGGAAGGCCTCCACCATGACGTCGTGCCGTTTGCTGTGGCCGCCCGAGAAGAAGCGGCCCACGGAGAGGACGATGCGTTCCTTGGCGCCCCAGTCGGGCTCGTCGGCCGGTATGTCGATGGGGGGGTTGACGACGGCCGCGTCGCGGCACCAGTACTCGTTGACCCAGTGGCGGACGAACTCGGACTGGCAGATGACGGGGGCCTGCAGCTCCACGTCGCGCCCGGCCAGCCTGGGCATGAGGGCGCGGTAGGGGGCGCTGTAGAGCCAGTACGGCCACCCCGCCAGCGGCCCTTTGCGCCACCTGTGACCGCCGCGCTCGTAGGGAAACTGGCAGAGCACCACCGTGCGGGGCGCGAGCGAGAAGGCGGGCAGGACGTAGACCATGGTCAGAAAGATGTCGTACCTGAGCGTCATGCGGGCCGCCTGCATGCTCACCGCCAGGTCGCGGTAAAGACGCAGAGCGGGCATGCGCGCGGCCACGCGGTGGAGCGCTGTTGGCCTCGGGTTGGTGGAGACAAGGCCGATCCCGTCCAGGTCGAGGGCGAGCATGCGCTCGTAGCGGTGCCTGTCCGCGGGAACCGGGCTCACGATCTCCACGCGCGCCACCGGGAAGCCGTCGCGGATGGCCTCGGCGGTCACCCCCAGGTACTTCTCGCCCCCCCCCACGGTGCTCCCGAAGAAGGGGGAGTAGAGGCCGACCTTCAACGTCCCCTCCAGAGCTCGCGACGCACGAACCAGCGCTCCACCTCCGCGTCCGGGACCCGCCGGCCAGCCCGGATGACCCGCCGCTTGGCGAGCACCTCGGGCATGTGGGCGAGGAGCGAGCCCGCGACCTGAACGTGGATGCGGGCGCGCCCCAGCCCCGACCCGTGGGCGGGTCCGGAGGGCCGGGGGGCGGGCTCGAAGGCGCCCTCGGCCTCGCGCCCCAGCCCCCTCAGCACGCTGTGCTTGAGAGGGGCCAGGCGCCGGCGGGCGGGCCACAGCATGCCCCGGGCGAAGGCGTTCCAGAAGGCCATCCGCATGAAGCGGACGTAGGCCCTGGCCACGAAGCCCCCGGGGGCGTTCTTGGTGATCATGAGGAGGCGGTTGCGGTCGACGTGGAAGGTGAAGAAGGGCGACCACTCGCCGCTCGTCCCGGCGTGCACGTGGTCCACCACCGCCGCGGGCTCGTAGACGACGCGCCAGCCCCGAAGCCGCATGCGCCAGTTGAGGTCGGCGTCCTCGTAGTACATGAAGAAGGAGTCGTCGAAGCCGCCCACGTCGGCCAGCATCTCCCGGCGATAGAGCACGCTCGCCCCGCAGGCGCCGAAGACCTCCTCGCGGCGGTCGTACTGGCCGCGGTCCGCCTCCCGGAAGCCGCGGTCGGCGCCACTGCCGTCCGAGAGCATCAGAGAGCCCGCGTTCTGGATGGTGCCGGGGGGGTCCATGAAGACGAGCTTCGCGGTGATGGCGCCGGCGCCGCCGTCCGAGGCGGCCGCGTCCAGGAGCGCCTTCAGCCAGCCCGGCCTGACGCGGGTGTCGTTGTTGAGCAGCACGATGTGGCGGCCCCCCGCCTCGCGGATGCCCGCGTTGTTCCCGCCCGCGAAGCCGCGGTTTTCGAGAAGCGGGACGATGCGCACGCACGGGAAGCGCTTGTGGACGTGCTCCACGGAGCCGTCGGCCGAAGCGTTGTCGACCAGGATGACCTCGAATCCGGCACCGGGCGCTCCGGGCCGGATCTCCTGCGCCAGCACGGCCGAGAGGCAGTCGTCGAGGTACCGGATCCCGTCGTGGTTGACGATCACGACGGAGGCCTCCGGGACCGCCCCCGGGTCGGCCGCGGGCGCGGCACCGTTCACCGTGCCCCCCCGCCAGCGGCGGTAGAGTGAGCCCCGGGATGGACGGCGAAGAGGAGGCGGGCAAGCGCCTCCTCCAGTGGACCGGGGAGCGGTGCCTGCCCTGGCTCGGCCGCATGGAGGTCGTCTACGAGCACCTGCACAGGTACGCCTTCGCGGCCCACCTGGCGGCCGGCCGCGACGTCCTCGACGCGGGCTCGGGGGAGGGCTACGGGACAGCGCTCCTGGCCGAGACCGCCCGCCACGTGACAGGTGTGGACTTGGACCCCGACAGCGTCGCCCATGCCGCGGCCAGCTACGGGGCGCCCAACATCGACTTCGTCCAGGGCTCGGTGCTCGACCTCGCGCGGTTCCCCTCGGCGTCCATGGGTCTGGCGGTGTGCTTCGAGGTCGTGGAGCACCTGGGCGAGCAGGAGATGCTGGTCGAAGAGCTGAGGCGGGTGGTCGGAGAAAAGGGCATCGTGGTGATGTCGACTCCTGACCGTTCAGTGTATCGGGATGGGGAGGAGCCCAATCCCTACCACGTTCGCGAGCTCGACCGCGACGAGTTCGTCCGCCTGCTGGGCGCCGCCTTCCGCGAGGTGCGCATCTTGGAGCAGCGGCCCGTCTCCGGCTCGGTCATCTGGTCGGCGGCGGAGGGCTTCGCGGGGGGGCTGGACGGCTTCGAGGCGGACCTCGAGGGGGGCGCCGCCCGCGTGCGGCCGGGTTCCCCACGGGGTCTTTACCTTCTGGGGGTCGCCTCGGAGGGCGACATCCCCAGTCTTCCCGCCGCCTCGGTGCTGAGCGACGAGCAGCTCCTGCAGCCGTTCCGGCGTGAGATCGACGCCCTCCACCTCGAGGTGGAGCGCGCCCGGCGGCAGCTGCAGCTCGTGCGCCAGGAGCTGGAGGCCATGCGCGCGACCAGGGCCTGGCGGGCCCTGGAGGCGGCTCGCCGCGTGGCCAGCCCGCTCTGGCGCCCCGGCGCCTAGGATCCCCCCGCGGCCGCGCGCCCGGCGCCCGTCCCCGGCTCCCCCTCGAAACGCCAGGCGTGCTCGATCCTGACCACGCCCTCGTCGGCCGCCCCCGCCGAGGGGACCACCTTGACGGAGTAGGCCTGCACGTGCACGTCGGCGGGAGGGGCCTTGGGGTCCTCGGACTGGAAGGCGGCCACGGTCAGCCGGTAGAGGCCGGGCAGGAGGGGGAGGCGGGGGAAGGTGAGGATGGCGGTCCCGCCCTCGCCCGCCGGAGTGGGGCCCGGCTCGCTGCGAGTCGAGTAGACGATCTCACCCGCCGCCCCGTGGATGGTGACCCCGAAGGCCGGCCCGCGCCCCCGGCCACGACGGCGGTAGGGGATCTCGACGCCGAGGGCGGCCCCGGTCTGGAGGACCTCGGCCGCAGCCCCCGCCTCGTCGACCAGCCGGCAGTCGCCCAGCACGAGCGCCGCCGCCCGCGCCCCGTGCGTGCCCGCCTCGGAGTGCCCGTCGGAGCGCGTGTAGACGTGGCTCAAGTACGCGTTGATGACCTCCCGGGAGGGGCCCGCCCGCCTGATCTCACCGCCCTCGATCCAGGCCGTCTGGCTGCAGACGCGGCGGATGGAGTCCAGCGAGTGCGAGACGAGCACGAGCGTCCCCCCCTGCGCCTTGAAGCGGTCGATGTGGTCGAAGCACTTGCTCTGGAAGGCCTCGTCGCCCACCGCCAGGATCTCGTCCAGGAGCATGACCTCGGGGTCGATGTGGATGGCGACGGAGAAGCCCAGGCGCAGCTGCATGCCCGAGGAGTAGGTCCGGAGCGGGTCGTCGATGAACCTGCCCATCTCCGCGAACTCGACGATGTCGTCGAACCGCTTGCGGATCTCACCGCGGGAGAAGCCGAGCAGGCTGGCGTTGAGGAACACGTTCTCGCGGCCCGTGTACTCGTGGTGGAATCCGGCCCCGAGCTCGATCAGGGAGGCCACCCGGCCCCGCACGGTGACACGCCCGCGGTCCGGGAGAAGGATCCTGGCCATGAGCTTGAGGGCCGTGCTCTTGCCGGCGCCGTTGGGCCCGATCAGGCCCATGGTGCTGCCTGGCTCGATGTCGAAGTCGACCCCGCGCAGCGCCCACACGTCCTGCCATTCCCCGAACCGCCTCTTGACCAGCAGGGACTTGAGGGAGCGGTTGCGCTGCCTGTAGATGCGGTAGCGCTTGTGGACGTCGTGGAAGCGGATCCCCGTCTCCATCCGGCCTGCTAGACCTCCTCCGGCAGCCGCGGCCGCAGACGCACGAAGACGGCGTAGCCGGCCACCAGGGCGATCACAGAGGAGGCCAGCATGAGCCCGAAGAGCTTGGGGTTGGGCCAGTCGCCCCGGAAGAGGATGTGGTGGTAGGTGTCGATGTACCAGGTCATGGGGTTGATCTCCAGGTACCGCCCGTACTTGTGGATGGCCGGCACGACCGTGGTGTCGAGGGGGTAGAAGACCGGGGTCAGGTAGAAGAGGGCGGTCAGGCCCAGGCCGACCAGGTGCTCCAGGTCCCGGAAGTAGACGGTCAGGGACGCCACCAGGAGGGAGAGGCCGAGGGCGAAACCGATCTCGGCCAGGACCACGACCGGGAGGAGCACCAGCGAGAGGCCGAGGTGGTTGGACCAGACGAGGAGGATGATCAGGAGCGCGGCGAGCGTGATCAGGAAGTTGACCAGGTTCGCGACCACGGACGAGATCGTGAGCGCCTCGATCGGGAAGTAGACCTTGCGGATGAGGTTGGAGTTCTGGGCCAGGGAGGGCACGGCCCCGCTCAGCGAGTTGACGAAGAAGAGCCAGGCCACCAGGCCGACCAGCACGAAGGCCCAGTAGTGGTACCCGGGCGGGAAGTTCCGTCCCACGCGCAGGATCACGTTGAAGACGGCCGTGTAGATGGCCATCATGATCAGTGGGTTGAGGAGCGACCAGACCGCGCCCAGCACCGAGCGCCTGTACTTGAGCTTGAGGTCGCGCACGACCAGGTTGGCCACCAGCTCGCGGTAGCGCACGAGCTCGCGCAGCCTCCAGCCGACGGCGCCGACGGCGACCGCCAAGGCTCAGCCTCCCGCCCCGGATCCCGCGCCGGCGGGGTCCAAGGGCCGGTAGTTGCGCCGGTAGTAGTCCCAGTACTCGCCCGACTTGAGAGGACGCCACCAGTCCTCGTGCTCCTGATACCACTCCACGGTGGCCTTGATGCCGGCGGAGAAGTCGACGGTGGCGCGCCACCCCAGCGCCTCCAGCTTGGAGGAGTCGAGCGCGTACCGGTAGTCGTGGCCGGCCCGGTCGGCGACGTGCTCGATCCGCCCCGGGGGCAGGTCCAGGAGCTCGGCGACGGCCCGCGCCACCTGGAGCCCGCTGGTACCCACGCCCGTCCCCACGTTGTAGGCCTGGCCCGGCTCGCCCCGGTGCAGGACGAGGTCGATGGCACGGCAGTGGTCGTCCACGTGGATGTAGTCGCGCACCGCGCTGCCGTCCCCGTACACGGGCAGGCTCATGCCGTCGAGCGCGTTGGTGATGAAAAGGGGGACGATCTTCTCGGGGTACTGGCGGGGACCGTAGTTGTTGGCGCCGCGGGTGACCAGGAGGGGCAGGCCGAAGCTCTCGCGGTATGAGCGCGCCAGCAGCTCCCCGCCCGCCTTGCTGGCCGCGTAGGGGCTGCGCGGGAGGAGCCGGTCGCCCTCCCGGGAGCGCCCCTGAGGGACGTGCCCGTAGACCTCGTCGGTGCTGACCAGGAGGAAGACCTGGTGGCGGCGCGCGCGGGCCGCCTCGCAGAGCACGGCCGTGCCGTAGACGTCGGTGCTGACGAAGGCGAAGGGGTCCAGCAGCGAGCGGTCCACATGCGTCTCGGCCGCGAAGTCGACAATGGCGTCGACCTCCCCGGCCAGGCTTCCCACCAGCTCGCGGTCGCAGATGTCGCCCTTCACGAACCTGTACCCGGGGGTGCCCTCGAACTCGGCCAGGTTGGCCGGGTTGCCGGCGTACGTGAGCTTGTCGAGCACCGTCACGGCGACCGCCGGCCGCGTCCGCCGCAGGAGGCGCACGAAGTTCGACCCGATGAAGCCGGCGCCGCCCGCGACCAGCAGATGTTCCAGCCGGCGCTCGCTCACTTGATCTCCGGCCCCGACGACCAGTCGTATCCGATGGCAGGGTCGTCGTGGGGGATCCGCCCCTCGTCCTCGGGGTCGTAGACGCTCGAAGTCACGTAGAGGAGGTGAGTCAGCTCGAGGGCCCGGCAGCCGTGCGCGACGCCGGGCGGGATCTTGACACAGGCGGCGCCGTAGCGGTCGCCCATGAAGAACTCCATCAGCCCGCCTTTGGTCGGCGACCCCTCCCGGAGGTCGTAGAGGGCCACCTTGAGGGCACCGATGCAGTACCACCAGTCGGTCTGGCGGCGATGGTGGTGCCAGCCCTTGGCCGTGCCCGGGTACATGAGCGAGTGGCTCCATTGCCCGAAGCCGCTGAAGAAGCCGTCCGTGGCACGGATGACCTCGCGGAAAAACCCCCTCTCGTCGGCGTGCGTGACGAGGGCCTTCACCTCCACGCCCTCGATCGTCGGTACCACCGTCAGGGTCATGGGCGGATCATGTCAGGTGGGCCTCGCCCCGTCGGGCGCGGGCCGGTTGGCGCCGTGGGCGCGGACGAAGTCGTTGACGGCGTAATAGGCGTCGATGGACTCCCCGGCGTCGCCCCAGAAGCCGCCCACGACGTCGTACTCCATCTCGCCCCGCTCGACGTACCAGTTGTTCACGTCCGTGATCTCGAGCTCGCCCCGACCCGAGGGGGAGAGGCCCCCGATGACCCGGTAGACGCGCTCGTCGTACATGTAAACGCCGGTCACCGCGTAGGGGCTGGGGGGCGTGGCCGGCTTCTCCACGATCTTCGCCACCTTGCCTCCCTCCATCTCGGGCACGCCCAGGTGCCGCAGGTGCGAGGGGTCGGCGAGCTCCGAGAGCAGGATCCTTCCCCCCCGGCCCTGCTCACGGAAGCGCTCCACGCTGCCCGCGATGGACCGCTCGAACACGTTGTCGGCGAGCATGACCAGGACCCTGTCCCCTTCCACGAAGCGCTCGGTCAGCGCGAGCGCCTCGGCGATGCCCCCCGGCCGCTCCTGGTAGGCGTACAGAAGCCGGTCCACCCCGTGCTCGTGGCCGTTCCCGAGCAGACGCAGGAACTCTCCCGCATGCGTCCCGCCGGTGACCAGCATGATCTCGTTGAGGCCCGACCCCACCAGCGCCTCGATGGCGAAGCTGATCATGGGCCTGTCGAACACCGGCAGAAGGTGCTTGTTCGTGATGCGGGTCAGGGGGTGGAGCCGGCTGCCCGTGCCTCCGGCCAGGATTACGCCTTTCAACTGGGCGAAGTTTATCGTCGCCCGGCCCCCTGCGCCCTACACCGCCCACGCGTCCGTCGGGGGGCCGATCTGGAGCCGGCGCCGCGGGCCACCCACCAAATCTTGTGGCAAACTGCCGGACATGCCGCGGGCGGACGCCTGGCCACGAACGATCCTGCACGTGGACCTCGACGCCTTCTACACCTCCGTGCACCAGCGCGACGACCCCTCGCTCCGGGGGCGCGCCCTGGCCGTGGCCGGGCGCTCGCGCCGTGCGGTCGTGATGGGGGCCTCTTACGAGGCGCGCATCCACGGGGTCCGCTCCGCCCTGCCCTTGCACGAGGCCCTGGCGGCCTGCCCCGAGCTGGAGGTGGTGGCCCCGGACCCGCCCCGGTACCGCGAGGCCAGCCGGCAGGTGCACGGCGTCTTCCGCCGCTTCGCCGCCCCCGAGAAGATCGAGGCCGTCGCTCTCGACGAGGCCTACCTGGACGTCACGCCGCGGACCCGGCACGGCACCTCGGAGCCCGAGGAGATCTCCCGCCGGATCAAATTCATGATCCACACGGAGGTCGGTCTCGGGGCCAGCGTGGGCGCCGCCACCAGCAAGCTGGTCGCCAAGGTGGCGAGCGGCAGCCGCAAGCCTGACGGCCTGGTGCTCGTCCGGCCCGGCGACGAGGCGGACTTCCTGGCCCCCTTCCCGATCGGGGCGCTCCCCAACGTGGGGCCCAAGACCGAAGAGCGCCTGCGCCTTCTGGGCGTCCGCTCCATCGGGGACCTGGCCCAGTTCGACACGCAGCGGCTGATCCAGTCCATGGGGACCGCAGGCGCGGTCCTGCAGCGTCTGGCCCTGGGCCGGGACAGAGCCCCGGTGGAGGGGGTCCGCCCGGCCAAGACGATCAGCGCCGAGACCACCTTCGAGCGCGACGTCTCCGACCCCGAGCGGCTCGAGGAGGCCCTCCGGGAGCTGGCGGCCAGGGTCACCGAGCGCCTGCGCGCGGAAGGCGTGCGGGCCCGGACCGTCTACGTCAAGCTCAAGCTGCCGGACTTCAGGCTGGTGAGCCGCCAGGTGAGCCGGACGAGCCCGACCGACGACGCAGACGTGATCTTCCGGGCCGCGAGATCGGCTCTCGAGAAGTCGCATCTCGGGCCTCACCCGGTGCGGCTGATCGGGGTGGGCCTTTCGGGGCTGGTGCACCCGGAGGCCGACCTCCAGATGAGTCTTTTCGACTAGTCCCCTGCCGTCCCGGCTCCATGGCGGAGCGGTCGATCCCGGGCCTCGGAAGGGCGGCCAGCACGTCGCCCACCGTCGCCCATCCGAGCGTCGTGCGGGCCGTCTCGATGAGGGCCCGGAAGACGGCGGCCGTGGCGCGCGCGTCGCCCAGCGCCGCGTGCTCGGGCTGGACGTCCACGGAGAGCTGCTCGACCAGGCTCAAGAGCCCGGGCGTCCGGCCGCGGGGGAGGTCCAGGACCAGGCGCGCCAGCGCGGTGGTGTCCACGATGGGGTGCTCGAGGGGCCGCCTCAGCCCCCGGCCCACCAGCCAGGTGTCGAAGGCGTCGTGGCTGTGCTCGACGAGGACCGCGCCGGCGGCGAACCGGAGGAATGCCCAGCGGGCGTCCCCGAACTCGGGAGCCCCGATGAGCATGGAGCGGTCGATCAGGTGGCGCTTGCGCGCGTAAGGGTTGATGGGGGCCCGGCAGCTGACCAGTGTGTCGAAGAAGGCCAGGGGGCCCCCCATGCGGAACCGCTCCGCGCCCATCTCGATGACCAGAAAGGGCCGGTTGCCGGTCGTCTCCATGTCGAGCGCCACGAACTCGGCCTCGTCGAGGCTGGTCAGGGGCCCCAGGTCGGGAGCGTCCACCGCCAGCTCCTCCCAGGGCACCGGCTCGAGCGCGCCCCGGGGCTTGAGCAGGACCCCCTCGGGGGGTACCTCGCTCACGCCGGGCGCCCGGAGCCGTCACCGGCGGCGCCGGCGGTCAGTACGCGTTCTTGTGCAAGAAGACTCGGAAAAGGGTGATGAGGATGATCTTGAGGTCGAATGCCAGGCTCCAGTTCTCAATGTAATAGAGGTCGTAGATGAGGCGCTCCTCGACGGGCGTGTGCCCCCTCAGGTCGTTGACCTGCGCCCACCCCGTCAGGCCGGGGTGCACGTGGTGGCGGTCCTGGTAGCGGCTGAGGCGCCCTGAGAACTCGCGCACGAAGACCGGACGCTCGGGGCGGGGGCCGACCAGGCTCATCTCGCCCCGCACCACGTTGATGAGCTGGGGCAGCTCGTCGACGCTGAGCTGGCGCAGAAAGCCCCCCACAGGCGTCCGCCGGGGATCGTCCGGAGAGGCCCAGATGGGGCCCGACTCGGCTTCGGCGTCCGCCTGCATGGTCCGGAACTTGAGCATCTCGAAGGCCCGCCCCCCAATGCCCACGCGCTCCTGCCGGAGCAGGACCGGGCCTGGGGAGGTGACCCGGACCACGAGGGCGACCAGGGCCAGGAGCGGGGAGAGGACGAGCAGCGCCAGCCCCCCCGCGACGAGGTCGAAGGCGCGCTTGAGAGCGACCTTGGGCTCGTCGATGTCCAGGCCCCGGCGCAGCTGGAGGAGGGGGATGCCGTCGAGCTGGTCGGCGGTGACCTGCGTCGTCATCAGCTCCAGCATGCTGGGCACGATCCGGAAGTCGGCCTGGGTATCCCGGCAGCTCTCCATGAGCTCCAGGACGGCGTCCTGGCTGACTTCGGGGAGGGCCAGGAAGACTACGTTGACCCGGTGCTCGGCGATCACCCCCGGGAGCTGGCCGGCCGGGCCCAGCACCTGGACGCCGGCGAACTCCGTGCCCGGGTCGAGGGCGTCGCTGAGCACGCCCAGGAGCTGGTACCCGTAGTCGGGGAACATCCGCATCCGCTGGATGAGAAGGCCCGCGGAGGCGCCCTGCCCGACCACCACGGTGCGATCCACCCCCACCCCCCGCGCCCGCCTCCGCACCTGCTCGCGGCGGATGAGGTACCGCGTCACGGAGATGAGGAGGGCGGCCAGGACCCACCAGTACACGTAGGTGAGGCGCGAGTAGGTGAAGTGGGCCTCCCGGTAGATCCCGATCAGGGCCAGAACCACGACGGCGACCACGACCATCGCCCCCATGACCTCGAAGAGCTCGTCGATGAACTGCACGCCACGGCGGTAGCGGTAGACGCCGGTCAGCGCGAAGACGGCCAGGACGCAGAGCGCCACCACGGGGGCGGCGGCCACGTAGTGGTTGAGGTCGGGCGGCTCGCCGCCGGGCGGGTGCTTGGGATAGACGTGGAAGCGCAGCCAGTAGGCGAGGGCCAGCGCCAGCATGGCGCTCAGGGCGTCGGTGGCGATCTGGCCCGCGGCGAGCTTGGAGTGGCCGGACATGGGCCTGCCCCGCGCCCCGCTCAGCGCCTGAACGCGCGCCGCGCGAGGTCCATCTCGTCCGGCTCGACGGCCCTCAGGAGGTAGAGCGCGGCCACGTAGGCGGCGGCTCCCACCACCACGGGCACGAGGACGGCCCAGCCGTGCAGTCCCCTCAAGAGGAACACGACGCCACCCATCATGAGGCCCGCGCCCAGGACTCTCCAGCTCAGCTGGAGGACCGGGATCGTGAACAGCACGCGCTTCACCATGTACCAGGAGATGACCGCCAGCGCCGCCTCGGTGATGACCGTCGCCCAGGAGGCGCCCACGTACCCGAAGGGAGGGATGAGCAGGGCGTTGAGGATCAGGTTCACGGCCAGGCTGCCGAGCGCCGCCCACGTGAACAGCCACTGCCGGTTGCTGGAGGTGAGCGCGGCGATGAAGGCGTTGTTCACGAACATGAAGAAGATGCCCACCCCGAGGATGCGCAGCGCCACCACCGACTCGGGGAACCTGGGGTACATGTGGAGGAGGCTCCCGAGCCCGGTCGCGAGCACGACGGTGCCGACCGTGATCGGCCACCCCAGCAGCGCCAGGCCCTTGAAGAGCTTGGTCGTGGCCGCCCTGAGGCTGCCGGGCGAGTCGCGGTAGTAGATGGCCATGACCGGGAAGACCACGTTGAGCATGGACTGGGGCACGAAGAGCAGGGCCTCGAAGGGCTTGTAGGCGAACCCGTACCAGCCCACCTCCGTGTCCCCCTTGAGGGCCTGGAGGATGGGCACGTCGATCTTGAAGTAGAGGGTGGTGATGGCGAAGGTGAGCGCGAAGGGGATGCCGTTCCAGAACCACCTGGTCAAAAAGTCGAGGTCCAGGCGCCACCGGATCTGGACCAGGCGCCGCCCGGTGAGGACGGCCATGAAGTAGAGGCAGGAGAACCCGTAGCTGGCCGCGTAGGCCCACAGGAAGTAGGCGACGCCCGCACCCGCACGGATCCCGGCCAGCACGAGGACCAGGAGGACGACGCTCTCGAGGACGATGGCGACGGCTTCGTAGCCGAGCTGCTGGAGCGCATAGAAAGTGCCCCTCAGGAGGGTCGAATAGGTGGTCAGGAGCATGAGGACGAAGCCCGGCCAGAGAAGGCCCCCCAACCCCGGAAACTGGAGGGCGGCGGCCAGCAGGCCCAGCCCGACGAGGCCCAGGATGACCTTGGAGCTCATGACGTTGTCGAGGTAGCGCTCCAGCTCGGCCGGCGCGCGCGCCCCCTCGCGCACGTAGAGCGTGTTGAAGCCGAGGTCCACGACGATGGCGACCAGGGCCGTGTAGTTGACGAGGGTCTGGTACTGGCCGAAGAGGTGGGGCTGGAGGTAGTTGGCGGTCTTGATCACGATCACCAGCGCCAGGAGGCGGGACGCCACCCGGGCGGCCAGCACGACCGCGCTGTTCCTCACCGCCCGGCGTCCGAGCCCGCCCGCGGCGGCCGCCGGCGTGTTCGTGTCCGCGGTCCGGTCCACCGCGGCCAAGCCTACCTTCAACTCACCGCCCCCGGGCCGGGCGGGCCCGGGCGGCGCCCCCGCGGGCGGGCGCCTGCCCCGGCCGCTCATTTAGACTCCCGAGCGAGCATGGCGCCCCCCCCGAGGATCCTGAGCGGCATGCGCCCCACCGGCCGCTTCCACCTCGGCAACTACCTGGGCGCGGCGGTGAACTGGGTGCGCCAGCAGGACGAATACGAGTGCTTTTACTTCATCGCCGACTACCACGCCCTGACCACGGTCACCGACGCGCACGAGTTCCGCTCCGGGATCCTGGACCTGGCCGGCGACCTCCTGGCCGTGGGCGTGGACCCCGAGCGCAGCACCCTCTACCTGCAGTCGCTGGTGCCGGAGGTGGCCGAGCTCTCCCTGCTCTTCTCCATGGTCACCCCGCTGGGCTGGGTCCAGCGCGTGCCCACCTTCAAGGAGAAGGCCCGCGAGCAGCCGGACAACGTCAACCTGGGGCTCCTCCAGTACCCGGTCCTGCAGGCCGCCGACATCCTCCTCTTCAAGGGTCAGGTGGTCCCCGTGGGTAAAGACCAGGTGGCGCACATCGAGATGACGCGGGAGATCGCCCGCCGCTTCAACCGGCTCTATGGTCCCGTCTTCCCGGAGCCGCGGGCCCTGCACACCGAGGCCCCCCTCATCGCGGGCACGGACGGCAAGGCCAAGATGTCGAAGTCGCTCGGCAACGTGGTCGGGGTGACAGAGGACCCTGAGCTCATCCGCCGCCAGGTCATGTCCATGGTCACGGACACCAGGCGCGCCTACCGCAGCCAGCCCGGCCACCCGCGCTCCTGCAACGTCTGCCACCTCTACAGGTACTTCTTCGACGACTGGCGGCACTACTGGGACCTCTGCCGAAAGGCCGAGATCGGCTGCCACGAGAAGAAGCAGATCCTCTCGGACAGGATCGTGGAGCGCTTCGCACCCTTCCGCCGGGTGCGCTCGGAGCTCTCCCCCCAATCCATCCTGGCCACCCTCGAGATGGGCTCCGAGCGGGCCCGCGAGGTCGCCCGCGCGACGCTCCGCGAGGCCCGCGAGGCGGTCGGTCTGGTCGCGCCCGGCCTCGGCGCCCGGGCCTGAGGCCGCCTCCCCGGCTGTGCTACTTTTTCCAGCGGACAAACCTCACCAAGCCGGAGACCTCTGACATCTCACAGGAACCGCATCTTTCGGAAGCCCTCCCACCCGGCCCCGGCGCTCGGATGACGCGCCGCAACTTCATAGGCTGGTGGATCGGCGGCCTCATGACCGCGACCGTGGTCGCCGTCATCGCCCCGCTCCTCGCCTTCGTGTGGCCGCCGCCCCCCGCCGGGCAGAAGAAGACCATCTTCCCGGTCAAGCTCGACACCCCCCTCGACCGCATCCAGGAGAACAAGCCGGTCAAGTTCGCCGCCCCCTCCACGGGTGCCTTCGTGATGGCGACGGGGGGAGGCGACAACGCCCCCGGCGACCTCTCCTTCGGGGGCTACGTGGTCAAGACCGGCGACAAGACCCACGTCTTCTCGGTGACCTGCCCCCACCTCGGCTGCAACATCGCGCCCAACGCCTCCGGGGCCGAGACCTTCGACTGCCCGTGCCATGGCTCCCGCTTCAAC
>JBOHUY010000192.1:0-4902 GCA_050735015.1 Candidatus Dormibacterales bacterium
CGGTCTGGGTCCTCTCCCCCCTCGGGCTCCGCCTCCACTCGGCGCCCGGGGCCTCGGCGCCGGGGGTCACGCTCGCCCCGCAGGCGGCCCAGCTGGCCGTGCTCGGCTCGGAGGCCCTCGGCCAGGACACCTGGCTGCACGTCAGCGACCAGGACGCGGCGGCCTCGGGCTGGGTGCTGGGGGCGAAGGACCTCGTCATCGCCCGGCCCGTCTCCGTGCAGGTGAACTACCCGGACGGCTACCAGCTCCTCTACCCGAGCGAGTGGGGGGTGACCGAGCCCCCCGGCCAGCCCGGCATCACCACCTTCACCAGCGCCCCCCAAGCCTCGGAGCAGGACGTGCTCACAGTCCAGGTGGCCGACGACATGCACCACCTGCAGGCGGTGCCCACCTCCCCCGGCCACCAGGTCGACGAGATCGCACCCGTGCTCGTCTACGGCTTCACCACCCGCATCGCCGTCTACCAGCTCGACTCCGGCGGCTACGAGATGGCCGTCAGGTTCGCCTGGTCCGCCCCCGGCGCCAGCCCCGCCCCCTCGCCCGCGCCGGGCACCATGCGCGACTTCCTCTTCCTCTACGAGCAGACCGGCCCCGGGCTCAAAAGCGCCGACCCCTCGCTCTTCGAGCAGCTGCTGGGCGGCGTCATGATCAACGGGTGACCGGGGGCCGCCCCTAGCGGGTAGGGTGGGATCGTATGGAAGAGGAGCCTTCTGAGCCCGGGCCCGACCTCTTGCTGGGCCCCGAGGCGGCCGCGGAGCAGGCCCGGGAGACGGCCGAGGGCGAGACGGCCTCGCCCGCGCGCCGCCGGGTGGCCGTGCTCCCCCTCAAGAACACGGTCGTCTTCCCCCAGGTCCTGATCCCGCTGGCCGTGGGCCGGCCCCGCTCCCTGCGCCTCCTGGACGACCTTCCCTCGGGCGAGCGCGTCCTGGCCGTCAGCGCCCAGTTCGACGAGGACGTCGAGGAGGCGCGCTGGGACGACGTCCACAAGATGGGCACGCTCGTCCGCATCCAGCACATGCTCCGACTCCCGGACGGGACCGTGCAGCTGGCCGTCCAGGGCCGGCGCCGCATCCGGCTCCTCTCGGCGGTGGCGGACGAGCCCTACCTGACTGCGGAGGTGGAGCTCTGCCCCGAAGAGGCCGACTCCTCCGGCCCCCTCGAGATGGAGGCGGTGGTCCGGAGCGCGACCGCCTCCTTCCAGCAGCTGGTCGCCATCGCCCCCTACCTGCCCGGGGAGCTCCTGGCCGCCGCCCTCAACATCGAGGACCCCCTCCACCTCGCGTACTTCATCGCCAACCACATCAAGCTCTCCACCGAGCAGCGCCAGGAGCTCTTGGAGATGGCCACGGCGAGCCAGAAGCTGGAGCGGCTTCTCGGCCACATATCCCACGAGCTCGAGGTCCTGGAGCTGGGCCGCAAGATCCAGAGCAAGGCCGAGGAGCAGATGGGCAAGGCCCAGCGGGAGTACTTTCTGCGCGAGCAGCTGAAGGCCATCCAGCGCGAGCTGGGGGAGCTCGACCAGGAGCAGGCGGAGGCGGCGGAGTTGCGTGACCGCATCGAGAAGGCGGGCCTGCCCCCGGAGGCCAGGCGCGAGGCCGAGCGCGAGCTGGCCCGGCTGGAGAGGATCCCCTCGGCCTCGCCCGAGTCCTCGGTCATCCGCTCCTACCTGGAGCTCATGGTCTCCTTGCCCTGGAACACCTCGACCGGGGGCGAGGTGGACGTGGCCCGGGCCCGCGAGATCCTGGACGCCGACCACTACGACCTGGAGAAGATCAAGCAGAGGATCGTGGAGCACCTGGCCGTGCGCCGGCTCAAGCAGCAGCGGGGCGCCGGGGAGAGCGGCCGCGAGCCCATCCTCTGCTTCGTAGGGCCGCCCGGGGTGGGCAAGACCTCGCTCGGGCAGTCCATCGCGCGGGCCATGGGCCGCAAGTTCGCGCGCGCCTCCCTGGGCGGGGTCCACGACGAGGCCGAGATCCGCGGCCACCGGCGGACCTACATCGGGGCCATGCCCGGCCGCATCATCCAGGCCGTCCGGCGCGCGGAGTCCAACGACCCCGTCTTCATCCTGGACGAGGTCGACAAAATCGGGGCGGACTGGCGCGGGGACCCCTCCTCGGCCCTCCTGGAGGTTCTGGACCCGGAGCAGAACCGCGACTTCCGGGACAACTACCTGGACGTGCCCTTCGACCTCTCCAAGGTCATGTTCATCACCACCGCCAACACCCTCGACACCATCCCCCCCGCGCTCAAGGACCGCATGGAGGTCCTGCAGCTCTCCGGCTACACCGAGGAGGAGAAGGTCCAGATCGCGGGGCGGTTCCTCATCCCCAAGCAGCTGGCGGCGCACGGGCTCAAGCCCGAGGAGGTCGGCTTCGACGAGGACGCGGTCAGGACCGTGGTCCGCGAGTACACCCGGGAGGCGGGGGTGCGCAACCTCGAGCGGGAGATCGCGGGCGTGCTCCGGCGGGTGGCCTCGGCCGTGGCCGAGGGGGGCGTGGCCGAGGAGGCCCGCATCGACCCCGGCCGGGTGCGCGAGGCCCTCGGCAAGCGCCGCTTCCACGACGAGTCGGCCGAGCGGATCGACCGCGCGGGCGTGGCCACCGGGCTCGTCTGGAGCCCTGTGGGGGGCGACATCGTGTTCGTGGAGGCGGCCCTCACGCCCGGCAAGGGCGAGCTCCGCCTGACGGGCCAGCTGGGCGAGGTCATGAAGGAGTCGGCGGCGGCCGCCCTCAGCTACCTGAAGTCGCACACAGAGGAGCTGGGCATCGACCCCGACCTCTTCGAGAAGCGCGACATCCACGTGCACGTGCCAGCCGGCGCCCAGCCCAAGGAGGGCCCCTCGGCGGGCGTGACCGTGCTCTCCGCCATGGCCTCCATACTCACCGGCCGCATCGTCCGCGACGACCTCGCCATGACGGGCGAGATCACGCTCAGGGGCAAGGTGCTGCCCATCGGGGGCGTGAAGGAGAAGGTCCTGGCCGCGCACCGCGCGGGCATCCGCCGCGTCGTGCTCCCCTCCCACAACGAACCCGACCTGGAGGACATCCCGGCCGAGCTCAGAGAGAAGGTCGAGATCGTCTTCGTGGAATCCATCGACCAGGTCCTGGCCGAGGCGCTGCCGGTCGGCACCCCCGCCCGCTGAGCGGCCGGGGGCTTCGGGCTCAGCGGCGGCGCCCCGGCCCCCGGCCGCCGGAGATGTACCGGCGGCGCCCCGTGGCGGGGTCGTAGCGGACCTCCACCTCCTCGCCCGTGGCGGGGTCCACGAACCTCTCCCCGGTGCTCTCCTCGCGGGGTCCGGGGGGCCCCTCCCGGCTCCTGTAGCGCCCCCTCTCGACCAGGAGCCCGGCGGCGATCACGCCGCCTGACAGGAGCAGGTAGACGCCGGGCAGGACAGCGCCCGTGAGGAGGAGCGCGAGCCCGGCCAGGGCGGCGGCCAGGGCCAGGGCCAAGACGAGGCGGCGGAGCACCCCCTTAGCGGGCCGGCTCGATGACCACGGCGGTGCCGTAGGCGACGATCTCGCTCATGGTCTGGCCGATCTCGGAGGAGTCGAACTGCATCCTCACGATGGCGTTCGCCCCCATCTGGGTGGCGTTCTCGACGAGGCGGTCGAGCGCGTGCCGGCGCGCGTCCTCCAGCATCGAGGTGTACTCCTTGATCTCGCCCCCGGCCAGCGAGCGAAGGCCGGCCATGACGTTGCCGCCCAGCCCCCGGCTCCGGACCACGAGCCCGAAGACCTGCCCCTTCGACTCGACCACCCGGTGGCCGGCGACCTCCTCGGTGGTGACCACGATCATGTCGGCGCCTCCTCTGGTCCCGGGCCCCTTCCACTCGGAGCCCGCGCTGCCAGAACCATAGACCTCAGGGCGGCCCCTCACGCTCGAATCGTCGCGAAGGCAGCCGGCGGCCGGGCAGCACCAGGACCGCCTCCCCCTCCTCGCCCGCCTGGCAGGCGGTGCCCCGGAGCAGGTGGAGGCCGGTGAGGGCGGCCAGCGCCGCGTCCAGCTCGTCCAGCGTCCGAAGGGGGGCGTGCTCGACCCCGGCGCCCTCCAGCACCCGGCGGCGCCAGACGCGCTTGGGCACCCCGCGCGCGGGCAGGCTTCCCCGCAGCACGACGGCGGTCGCGTGCGGGAAGACCTCGATCGCGCAGGGGAAGCGCGCGGAACCCCCGCGGTGGAGGGGGTAGCCGAGCCGGGCGACGGCCGCAAAGACCTCGAACCCCGCGCGCATCCAGGCGTAGAAGGGGTGCGAGCCCGGGTCCTGGGGGGTCGCGAAGATGGCCAGGCCGAGCGACAGCAGCCGGCGCTCGGCCGCCCGCGAGCGCCCCGCGGCGGCCCAGGCGGGCGGGGCGTCGATCGCGATCACCGAGGGGCGCGCCAGCGCCACCAGCCGCTCCAGGTCCCCGACCTCCGCCTTGACCGGCCCCAGCCACAGCCGCGCGCGGGCGTCGAGGGCGACCACGTCCAGGCCCCTTCGCAGTGAGACGTCGATCCCCATGGCCGTTCCCATCCCTCGCCCGGCGTCAAGCGGCGCCTCGCCGAGATGTCCCGGAGCGCTGGTATACATGTCCCTTGTCGTGGCTCCGGGGCGGTTGCTAGAGTCTGCCGTCGCAGGTCGCGGCACGGGCCGCCACGCCGTTCATGGCCAGGGCCTGGGGGGGGATGGCCTCGGCGGCTGGCTCTCGTGCCCGCGGCCCGCAAGGGCCCCCCGCGTCACGAGGCGGGCTCGGACCCGGCGGCCGCCCCCGGGGGGGCCATGGCCTCTTCGATCAGCCGCACCGCCTCGGCGCCCTCCAGCTCGCCCCGTGCCAGCAGCGCCGCCGCCACCGCCTCGACGGCCCGCCACGCCTCCGGCCGGCCGACCAGGGCCTCGGCCTGGGCCCGGAGCCGGGCCAGCGCCCGGGG
>JBOHUY010000193.1:0-3108 GCA_050735015.1 Candidatus Dormibacterales bacterium
GGCCGGCCGGGGCCCCCGGGCACGGGCCTGGTGGCGGTGGGAGGCTTCGCCTTCCGCGCCGACCGGGAGCCGGCGCCGCCCTGGGCGGGGTTCCCGGGACTCCTCATGCGCGTGCCCGCCGCGACCGTGGTCAGGACCCGGGGGCGCACGTTCGTCACCGCCGCCTGGCCCGGGGCGGAGGAGCTGCTGGACGCCCCCGCCGCCCTCCACGCACCCCCCGCCCGCACGCTCAGCGTCGAGCCCGCCCGAGAGCCGGCGGCCTGGCTGGAGGCTGTCCGCGCCGCCGCCGGGCGCCTGGCGGCGGGCGGGGCCGACAAGGTCGTCCTCGCGCGCGAGGTCGTCGCTCGGGGGGACGGGCCGCTCTCGGCGGCCGCCGTCGCGGCCGCCCTACGCGCCGCCTACCCCTCCTGCTTCGTATTCGTGGTGGCGGGCGACGACGGCACCGCCCTGGTGGGGGCCTCGCCCGAGCTGCTGGTCGCCCGGCGGGGCCCGAGGGCGAGCTCGCAGCCCATGGCGGGGTCCATCGCGAGAGGCGTCGACGACGAGGAGGACGACCGCCGGGCCGCCGAGCTGGCCGCCAGCCCCAAGGACCTGGCCGAGCACGCGCTGGTGGCGGACCACGTCAAGGAGGCTCTCGCCGCCCTCAGCGAGCGGGTCGAGGGCCGCGGGCCCTACGTGGTACGCTTCACCAACATCCAGCACCTGGCCACCACCGTGGAGGCCGAGCTCCGAAGGCCGGCCCCCGGCCTTCTCGCCCTGGCCGCCGCGCTCCACCCCACCCCGGCCGGGGCCGGCCGTCCCCGCGAGGCCGCCCTGGCCGCCATCGATGAGCTGGAGGCCATGGAGCGGGGCTGGTACGCGGGCGCGGTGGGCTGGACGGACGCGACCGGCGACGGGGAGCTCGCCATCGCGCTCCGATGCGGCCTTCTGTGGGAGGACGGGGCCCGCCTCTACGCGGGCGTGGGCGTGATGCCGGACTCCGAGCCCCTGCGCGAGCTCGAGGAGACCGAGCTCAAGCTGCGCGCCCTCCTGGGGGCGCTGGGCTGAGCGACTCGCCCAAAGACGGTCACGGTCCCTCCAGGGTGGTGGCGGCGCCGCCGAGGGCGGCCGCCACCGCTTGCCAGGCTGCCCTGTGGCCGGCCAGGCTTGCCTCCCGCGTGAAGCGGACGGCCACCAGCGAGGCCAACCCCGAGCCGACCGACGCGCGCAGCGCGGGCTCCAGGTCCGCGGCCGCCTCGACCGAGGTGAAGGCGAGGCCGTGGAGGCGGGCGACGTCCTCCATGCGGAGGCCCGCGGGGGTGGCGAAGATCTCCTCGAAGACGTCAGGGTGCGCGGCCGGCGGAAGGAAGGAGAAGATGCCTCCCCCGTCGTTGTCGAGGACCACGAAGGTGGCCGCCAGGCCGTGGCGGCGGGCGGCCCAGAGGCCGTTCATGTCGTGGTAGAGGCTGAGGTCCCCCAGCAGCGCCACGAGGGGACCCGGGGCCGCCCCCGCAGCCGCCCCCAGCGCCGTGGAGACGAGGCCGTCGATGCCGCTGGCGCCCCGGTTGGCCAGGAACCGGGTCCCCGCACCGGAGGCGGGCCAGAAGGCATCGGCGTCACGCACCGCCATGCTCGAACCCAGGACCACGGTGGCCCCGGCGGGCAGCGCGCGGGAGATCGCGCGCACGACATGGCCCTCGTGGAGCTGAGAGCCTTCGAGGCCCCGCTCCAGCGCCCGCGAGGCGGCCCCGGAGGCGCGCTTCCATTCCCCCAGCCACCGCTTCTGGGGCCGCACCGCGGAAGCCAGCTCGCCCAGGAGGGGGCCTGGCTCGCAGGCCACGACCTCGGAGGCCAGCCCGCCGGGGTCCGCCCAGGCCCGATCGGGGTCGACCAGCCAGGTCGGCGGGGCGTGCTCCGCGAGCCAGGAGGCGAGGGCCCGCGAGGTGGGCGCCGACCCCAGCCTCAAGACCAGGTCGGGCGCGTGCGCCCTGGCCCAGGGGAGGTGCCGGAGGACCAGGTCGTACTCGCCCACCACCCCCTCCACGCCGGCGGTGCGCAGGCCCGAGGTGGGCTCGGCCAGGACGGGCGCCCCGGCTCGGGCGAGAGCCTCCACCGTGCCGGCCAGCCTCTCGCCTCCCGCCATCGACCCCGCCACCACGACCGGGCGGCGCGCCCTTTCGAAGGACGCCGCCAGGCGGCCGGCGGCGCCGGGCGGCGGGGCCGCGAGGCCCTGCACGTGGCGCACCGGCCTGGCCGGGGGCTCCGCGCGGGCGGGTGAGCCCGGCTCGGGGGTGAGCGGCTCCCGGAAGGGGACGTTGACGTGCACGGGCCCCGCGGGCGGCCCGGCGGCCTCGGCCAGGGCACGCACGGCCAGGCGCCGCCAGTGGTCCGGGGCCCCCGGGAACCGTTCCGGGACCCCGGCGTCGCACCACCACCTGGGGAAGGAGCCGTAGAGGCGCGCCTGGTCGATGGACTGGTTGGCCCCGTTGTCGTGGAGCTCGGGCGGGCGGTCCGCCGTCAGCACCACCAGCGGTACGCGGCCGAGACGGGCCTCGACGACGGCGGGGTAGAGCTCCGCGGCGGCCGTCCCCGAGGTCGTGAGGACGGCCACCGGCGTCCTCGTGGCGAGGGCCAGGCCGAGGGCGAAGAAGCCGCCGCTGCGCTCGTCCACGTGGACGTAGACGCGGATCTTCCCGTGACGCGCCAGGGCCATGGCGAGCGGGGCCGAGCGCGAGCCCGGGCACACGCAGGCGGCGCGCAGGCCCGCCGCCGCCAGCTGGTCCACGAAGGTGGCGGCGAAGGCCTGCCCGGGGGCCTGCACGTCCACCTCTATGGCACCATCGGACCGTGCTGGTCACGTTCCTGCACGGCTTCGGGCAGCGGGGCCGGAGCTGGTCGGAGGTCATCTCGCTCCTCCCCGCCGGTCCCCAAAAGCTCGCCCCCGACCTGCGGGGGCCGACCATGGACGACTGCCTGGACGCCCTGGAGGCGATCTGGAACGGCGAGGCCTCCCACCTGGTCGGCTACTCCATGGGCGGCAGGCTCGCCCTCCACGCCGCCGCCCGGGTCCCAGGGCGCGTGCTCTCGGTCGTCACCGTCGGCGCCCACGGCGGACTCGAAGGCGCCGAG
>JBOHUY010000194.1:0-10241 GCA_050735015.1 Candidatus Dormibacterales bacterium
GGGCGGGGCCGCGACCTGGGTGGCGCTGATCCTGGGCGCCGCCTGCCTCCTCGCCGTCGTGGGCGTGGCGGCGACCCGGTACCTGCGTCCGGTCCCCCTGCTCACGGCCCGCGGCGAACTCGCTTCCAGGCTGACCGTGCCGGGCCCCCCTCCGCACATCCCCTGGCCCAGCTCGGGGGAGGCCGCCCTCATGGTCCCCGGGCTCGGGCTGGTGGGATCCTCCGGGCCCGGCCAGCCGGTCCCGACGGCGAGCGTGGCGAAGGTTATGACCGCACTCATGACACTGGAGGCGCATCCCCTCGTACCGGGCCAGCCCGGGCCGTCGGTCCAAGTCGACGCGGCCGACGTCTCGCTGTACGAGGCGGACCTGGCCCAGGGGGAGTCCACGGTCGCCGTCGTGGCGGGGGAGAGCCTGAGCGAGCGCCAGCTGCTGGAGGGGCTCCTGATCCCGTCCGGCAACAACATCGCGACGCTCCTCGGGCGCTGGGTGGCCGGGTCCGAGGCGTCCATGGTGGCGCGGGCCAACCAGGAGGCGGCGCGAATGGGGCTCGCGGCGACGCACTTCGCGGACCTGAGCGGGTTCGATCCCGCCACCGTCAGCACGCCCACCGACCTCATCCGGCTGGGCGAGGCGGCCATGGCTCTGCCGGCCTTCGCGGGCATCGTCGCCATGTCCTCGGCCGTCCTGCCCGTGGCCGGGCGCGTGGCGAACGTCAACAGCGCGCTCGGCCAGGACGGCCTCGTAGGGATCAAGACCGGGTCCGACGGCCCGGCCGGAGGTTGCTTCCTTTTCGTCTCGCGGGCCAGCGTCGGGGGCCGGCCGGTGAGGGTCTTCGGCGCCGTCCTGGGCGTCCCCACCCTGGCCGATGCCCTGGCCGCCGGCCGCCGCCTCTCACGGGCCGCGGCCGCCGGGCTGACCGTGCAGCGCGTGGTCGCGAACGGGCAGGAGGTGGGCCTCTACACGGTGCCCTGGGCGAGGGGCGCGCGGGCCGTGGTGGACGCCGACCTCGTCGTCCTGGCCTGGCGTGGCGACGTGCTGCGCACCCGGCTCGCCCTCGTTGCGGTGAAGGCGCCCCTGGCGCGGGGTGCGGCGCTGGGGACGGTGCTGGCGGACCTGCGCGGCCGCACCTTCCGGGTGCCGGTGCGCCTGGCGGACCCGATCAGCGCGCCCGGACCCGGGTGGCGAGTTCTTCGCTCTCCGTCATGAGCCCCCTCGGGGTTCGTCTTGGGGCTCCTCGGGAGGGCCTTCGCGCCCGCCCCGCAGCAGCCGCCAGAGAAGGCGCGGCCGGCGCAGGACGGCGCCGGGTGAGACCCGCATGAGCCGGAAGTCGCGCAGGATGCGACGCCGCCGCTCGAGGTAGGGGTCCTTCGGGCGCGCGAAGAGGTCGGGCCGGTTCGCCCTCCAGTCGCCCACGGTGGCCCTGACGAAGACCGCCAGGAGGCTTGCCGCGGGGACCGCCAGAAGGGCACCGATGAGCCCGGCCGACTCGACCCCGGCCAGCAGCGCCAGGAACGCCGCCAAAGGATGGATGCGCACGAATCGGGCCTGGACGCGGGGCCCCACGACGTAGCCCTCGATGAAGTGGATGACGATGAAGACCGCCAGCGTTTCGAAGGCGAGGGGGACGTTCCTCGTCAAGGCGAGCGTCACCCCCACCGCGGCCCCGGCGAAGGGCCCCACCATGGGGATCAGCTCCAGGAGCCCTGCGGCCAGAGCGACCACGAGGGGGAAGGGCACGCCGATGATGGCCATACCGATCCCCGAGAGGACCCCGATGAGGGCGGCCATGAAGAGCTGCGCCCGCACGTAGCCCCCCACGACCACGACGATGGCGTCGATGCCGAAGTCCGCAGCCGACCTGACGCGGGCGGGCAGCCACTGGTTGAGACTCGTGCGCAGCGCCTCTCCGTCTCGCAGCAGCCAAAATGCGACCACGAGGACGACGACCAGGTCCACGGCCAGCGTCAGGACCCCGGTCACGCTCTTGAGGAGGAGCGAGCCCAGCTCGGAGGCGATCGTCCCCGCCCCCCCGGAGGCGATGCTGCCGGGGCTGAGGTCGATGCCGTGCGAGCGGAGGGCGGGCAGCAAGCGAGCGTAGAGGCCCCGCGCGTCGTGCACCAGTCGGGGGACCTGGCCGATGAGCTGGTGGGCCTCGGCCGTGATGGGCCCCGAGACGACGTAGCCGAAGGCGCCGATCACGATCAGCCCCCCGAGCAGGGTGATCAGGATGGCGAGCGTCCTGGGCACGTGAGCCCCGCGTTCGAGGGCGCGCGCGGCCGGAGCCGCCAGGAGGGCGACGATGGCCCCGAAGACGAGGTAGAGGACGACGAGCAGGAGCGCTAAAAGCCAGCTCCGCACGACCAGGAGGAGCTGGTAGGCCACGAACAGCGTGACGGCGACGGCCGCCGCCCTCACCCAGCCCAGCGTCGACCGGCGAAGGCCCATCTCGCTGTCCGGCGGCTCGGGCTGCGGTCCAGGTGGTGTCGGCCGACGCTCAGCGACCAGGGCCGTCCCCCTCGCTCATGCCCTGACTATAGCTATCACCTTATCGGAGTCCTGCGGGCCGTTTTTGGACTTCGGCCGGCGGTGTGGCGGGCGCTCTGCTAGGTTCGGAGGCGTGATCGGCCGGCGCGGCTCGGGTGCCCTGGCGGGGGTGTCTTCAGCCATGCGGAAGGGGGCCGCGGCCACCCCCGCAGCGCCGCCCCCGTGAGCAGGAAAGACCTCCACGCTGAGGCGGTCCGGGTCCTGCGCGCCAACGACCGGGGTGGCTGGACGGTCCCGTCGGAAACGCAGTACCCGCACCAGTGGAACTGGGACAGCGGGTTCGCGGCCATCGGCTGGGCCACGTTCGACCCCGCCCGGGCCGCGCGCGAGGTGGAGAGCCTTCTCCTCGGACGCTGGCGGGACGGGATGCTGCCACACCTCCGCTACGACCGCGCCGCCTCCCAGGATTACTTCCCGGGCCCGGACTGGTGGCCGGGGGCGGCGGAGCGGGTGGCGATTCCGGGCACCCTGACGAGTGGGATAAGCAACCCGCCCGTGGCGGCAGTGGCGGCCTGTCGGGTCTGCGGCCGCCTTCCGAAGTCGGACCGGGCCGGCTACTGGTCGCACGTGCAGCCGGCCCTGGCGGCCTGGCTCAGGTGGTTCCTGGTCTGCAGGCGGCCGAGAGGGTGGGGCCTTCCGGCCACCCTCCACCCCTGGGAGACGGGGTGGGACAACTCGCCCCGGTGGCAGATGGCCGGGGCGGCCGCGATGCGGCCGGCCCGGGCCTACCGCCGGCTCGACGTCGGCAGGGTGCCCTCCGCCCAGCGCCCTCAAGACCACGACTACGACACCTACCTGGCCCTGGCCGAGCTCCTGGACGGGGAGGGGTACGACCTGGGACGCTACTTGGCGCGCTCTCCCTTCGCGGTCAGCGACGTCGTGCTGGACGCCATCTGGTACCGGGCGGCGGCGGAGATGAACGAGGTCTCAGTCGACCTGGGCCTGGATGCCGTCTTCGGCGAAGACGAGCTGGCAGAGTTCGCGGCCGCCTTCCAGACCGCCCACTGGGACGAGGAGGCGGGGACGTATCTGGACTTCGACCTGGTGTCGGGGCGCCGGGTCCGGGTGCGCACGGCGGCGGGCGCGGCCGCGCTCTTCTCGGGACTCGCCTCACCGGCGCGGGCGGAGGCGGTCTGGAAACGGGCGGCGGATTCGGCCGCGGCCCCCATACCGACCGTCGACCCCCGCGAGCCCTCTTTCGAGCCGAGGCGATACTGGCGCGGCCCGGTCTGGGTCAACGTCAATTGGCTGGCCGCCGAGGGGCTCGAGCGCTGCGGTCTGGCCGGGGCCGCCTCGGGCCTTCGCCGAGCGACCCTCGAGATGGTCGAGGCGGCGGGGCCGGCCGAGTACTTCGACGCCCTGGAGGGACTGCCGCTGGGCGTCCCAGGATTTACGTGGACGGCCGCGCTCGTCCTGGACATGCTCGAGAGCGAGCGCGGCGGCGGGTGACGGGGACCGTGGTGAAGACCCCGTCAGACGGGGCGGGCGGCCGGCGCGGTCCCCCCGGCCCCTTCCAGGCGGCGGTCCAGGGCCCCGACCCTGGCCCCCAGGGCCTGCCCCGCGTCCCTGCCCAGGGCGGCGCGGAATCCGCGCGCGGCCACCATCAGCAGTGACTCCGCCTCGCCCGTGAGGGCGCGGGCCGCCCTCAGCACGTCGGCCGCCGCCACGGACCGCTCGGCGCCCTGGAGGAGCTCCTCCGGGCCGGCACCCATGCCCTGGAGCGCGGCCGCCTCCGACTCCAGCCGGCCGGCCACCAGGGCCTGCTCCGGGCGACCCGACTCCCGGCAGCGCCGCGCCCCCGCGGCGGCCCCGGCGGCGGCCAGGCGCGCTTCCAGCAGCCTGCCGTCGCAGGCCCTGCGGTCGGCGGCGGCGGCCGGGCACAAGCCCACCACCTGATCCTCCCCCAATTCGAGGTCGGCCCGGGCGGCGAGCCGGACCAGCTCTGCATGCACGCTCGCGGGCGTGGCAGCCCTCAGGTCGACGAGGTTCATCGAGAGCTGAATGCCGCCGCCTGGGAGCGGGAAGGCGAGCGCCTGCACCCCGGGCAGCCCTCCGGACGACGCGCGCAGGGCACTCGCGAGGCCGGCGGCCTGAACCAGCGTCCCGCCCACGACCCGCACGTTGTAGGCAACCAGCGGCGGCCGCGCGCCGATGCAGCACGCGCCTGCGGTGGGATGATGCGCCTCGCCCAGGTCGGGGGCGATGCGCCCTGACCGGATGGCGGCGAGCGTCGCCCGCTCGGGCGAGGCAGCCGCCCGTCCGTAGAGGTAGACGGGTACCCCGAGCTCCTCCCACACCTGGCTGCCGAGGTCGCGGACGGCCCTCACACAGTCCTCCATGCGGGCATCACCGAGGGGGACCAGGGGCACGACGTCGGCCACGCCGACGCGGGGGTGCACGCCTCGATGCCTCCCGATGTCCAGCAGCCGCACGGCGGTCCTCACGGCCCCCAGGAGTGCGGCCGTGAGCCCGGCCAGGGAGGTGTCGGCGAGGGTCAGGACGGCGCGGTTGTGGTCGACGTCGGCGTCGAGGTCCAGGACATGGGTCTTGGCGACGGCCGCGGCCAACGAGCCCAGCACCTTGGGGTCGGTCCCCTCCGAGAAGTTGGGGACGCTCTCGAAGAGATCAACCGACAAACTGTGGCACCGCGTCCCGGCGCTCGGGCTCGAGCGGGCCGAAGACCTGGCCCTGGCAGATCGTGGTGGCGGCCAGGTTCACGCCCAGGCGGTAGGGGATCTCAAGGTAGCTCTCGGCGTCGAGGACGACGAGGTCGCAGCGCTTGCCGGGCCGGATCGACCCGCACTGCCGGTGCACGCGCAGGGCTCGCGCGCCTCCCAGGGTGGCGCCGCTGAGTGCGTCCTCCGGGCTGAGGCCGAGCTCCAGGCAGGCGAGCCCGATCATGAGGCACATGTTCTCGGAGCACGAGGTGCCCGGGTTGAAGTCGGTGGCGATGGCCAGCTGCGCGCCGGCCGCCGCGAGCGCGCGCGCCGAGCCCTCGGCGGCGAGCTTGAGGTTGGCCGTCGTGCCCGGGCAGATAACGCAGGCGATGGGGGCGTCGGCCAGCATGCGGGCGTCGCCGTCCCGCAGGTAGTTGAGGTGGTCGACGCTCGCCGCCCCCAGCTGCACCGCCAGGCGGGGGCCGTCACCGGGCGCGAGCTGAGAGGCGTGCAGCTTCAGCTGGTACCCGAGGCCCGCGGCCCGGCGGAGGATGCGTGAGCACTGCGCGGCGTCGAACGCCCCTGGGTCGCACCACGCGTCGCAGAAGGTCGCGACGCCGCGAAAGCGGGGAAGCATGACCTCGGTGATCTCGTCCAGGTAGTCGTCTGTCCTCAGCCCTTCGGGGACGACGTGGGCGCCGTAAAAGGTGGGCACGATCCGCTGCGGAGTCTCTTCTGACAGCCGGGCGCCGATCTGAAGGAGCCTCTCCTCTGCATCCGCGGTCAGCCCGAAGCCGGTCTTGGCCTCGAGGGTGGTGACGCCGTGGCGCAGGAAGCTGGCCAGGCGCCGCCGGCCGAGGTCGATGAGCTCGTCCTCGTCGGAGGCGCGGGTGACGCGCACGCTGCGCATGATGCCGCCGCCCCAGAAGGGCTGGCCACGCAGGCGGGCGGCGTGCTCGTCGGCCCGGGAACCCGCCCAGAGAAGGTGGGTGTGGGAGTCCACGAAGCCGGGGACGACGGCGGCGCCTCGGGCGTCGATCACGCGGGCGTCGTCGCTGAGCTGGAGGCGCCACTGCCAGCGCCCGTTGGGCCCCACCCAGACGACCTGGCCGTTGAGCCCGGCCACGGCCGCGTCCTCGAGCAGCCCCAGGGGTCCTTCGCCCTGGCCCTGCTCGCAGGTGACGAGCTGGCCGATGCCGTGGACGACGAGGTCGGCTTCGATCACGGCCCCTCCCGGCCGGTGGCTAGAGTTGGGCGGTGGGTGGTCGGACGGTCCTCGTCTACGGCGAGTCGTTCATGGACTACCGCCACTCCGATGACCATCCCCTCCAGCCTCTCCGGGTCAAGCTCGCCTATGAGCTCATCACGAGCCTCGGCCTGGCCCGCCACGCCCGGGTCCTGCCGCCCCGGGGCGCCACCGACGCCGAGCTCGGACTCGTCCACTCTGGCAGCTACGTCGAGCTTGTCAAGCGCCTCGGCGACCCCGCCCAGGCGGACGACGTCCAGGCCGCAGTCTACGGCGAGGCGGGTTTCGGTCCCGGGGACAACCCCGTCTTCCCGGCCATGCACCAGGGCTGCGCCGTGATCGTGGGGGCCAGCCTGGTGGGGGCCGAGGCGGTGCACGGGGGCGAGGCCAGCCACGCCTTCAACCCGGCCGGCGGCCTCCACCACGCGATGCGGGCGAGGGCCTCGGGCTTCTGCGTCTACAACGACGCCGCGGTGGCGGTGGCCTGGCTGAGGGCGCGCGGGCACCGGGTCGCCTACGTCGACGTGGACGTGCACCATGGCGACGGCACGGAAGCCATCTTCGCAGACGACGACCACGTCCTCACCATCAGCCTTCATGAGACGGGGAGGACGCTGTTCCCCGGCACCGGCTTCCCGGACGACGTGGGCCGCGGCGCGGCCCGGGGATCGGTGGCCAACCTCCCGCTCGAGCCGCACTCCTGGGACGAGCCCTGGCTGGCCGGGTTCGAGGCGGTCGTGCCACCCCTCCTCGAGCGCTTCCGGCCCAGCGTGCTCGTGACCCAGGACGGGTGCGACAGCCATCTTCTCGACCCGCTCGCACACCTTCGGACCTCGACCCGAATGTGGCCGGTGGTCGGCCGCCGCTTCCACGCCCTCGCGCACGGCCTCTGCCAGGGGCGCTGGCTCGCCCTGGGCGGGGGCGGCTACGCGGTGAGGGAGGTCGTGCCCAGGGCCTGGGCGTTGCTCTTCGCGGAGATGGTCGAGCGCCCCGAGCTCGCCGGGGCGCTCGTGGACGTGGAGTCCTATCCTCCCGGCCCAGAAGAGCGGGCCCGGGTCTGGGCATGCCTGGAGCGCGACGTGGGCAGGCTGGCGTCGGCACTCGGCGCCCGGCTCGACGCGCCGCGACCGCCACCGCTCAGCCGAGGACCCAGCGATCGTCTCTGATGATGGGGATCCGGCCCCCGCCCCGCTCCAGGCCGGTCACGGTCACCTCGGGCCCCCCGATCATGAAGTCCGTGTGCACGGCGGACTCGTTGACGCCCGCCCGGAGACGCTCTGAGGCGCTGAGCGCCTCGCCGCCCTCCAGGCAGGAGACGAACCCACGCCCGTACGCCACGTGGCTGGTCGCGTTCTCGTCGAAGAGCACGGCGTAGAAGACCAGCCCTGTCTGGGCAACACGGGAGGAACCGTCCACCAGCGCGACCTCGCCCAGCCGGCTGGCACCTTCGTCGGAAGCGATCTCGGCCCGTACGAGGTCCGCCCCCGAGCTGGCGTCGACCCGTGTGATGCGCCCGGCCTGGAAGGTCATCTCGAGGTCCCGGACCACGAGCCCGCGGTGGGGCAGGGGCTTGGTGGACCTGACCTTGCCCTCCACGCGCATGCGGTCGGGGGTCGTGAACACCTCCTCGGTCGGGATGTTGACCAGGATCTGGGCCCCCCAGCGCGTGCCTTCCACCGCACCCTTCCACCTCGAGGCCTCCATGAGGCCCACCTCGAAGTCGGTGCCGGGCCCCTCGAACTTGATGGCGTGAAAGCCGCGCTCGTCGAGCGCGCGGGCGCGGGCGTCCAGCACGCGGGCGTGCTCCCGCCAGGCGGCCACCGGGTCGGGCGCGTCCAGCCGAGCGGCCGCCTCGATCGCCCGCCAGAGCGCCTCCAGGTCCGGTCGTCCGAAGACCGCCCTCGCCCATCCCGCGGTGGGGTAGCCCACGATCGTCCACGCGATCTCCTGCTGGTTGATGGCGTCCAGGCGCGCGGTCATGAGCTGGGGCCGCAGCGCGCGGCCGACGCGGGTGGCGTCGAGGTCGGAGAGCAGGTCCGGCTCGGGGTCGCCGGCGATGGTGATGATGGCGCCGCCCGTCCTCGCCATCTCCTCGACACGCTGCACGAGCCAGGGCTCGGACCAACCCAGCGCCTCCTCGGGGCCGAGCTCGATCAGGGCCCGCCGCACGTGCTGATCCGAGTAGTGGGCGTCGACGTGCCGGGCCCCCGCCCGGTACGCGGCCCGCGCCAGCTCGCGCACGAATGGGGCGTGCTCCAAGAACGCGTCCACGTGGACGTCCTGGCCGGCATGGACCGCCACGCCGGCCTCCAAGACCAGCTTGGCGTAGCGTTCCAGGCGGCTGTCAGCCGCGGCCGCCGCCCCAGGGCGAGGGGATTCTCGCTGGTCCCGCCTTCATGGCCCAGGCGGCGCCGTGACGGGCGCGACCGACCCCCAGCCAGACGACCATGGGTATGGCCAGGACCGCGACCGCCAGATTGGCGAGCAGGCTGGCCTCCGGCTGGGGGGAGGGCGCCGACTGGACCATCGAGTTGAGCGCCGTGAGGGAGGTCAGGGCCTCGATGGCGAGGAGCACGAGCGCGATCCAGAAGGCCCAGGTCCAGCCCCGCACGGAACCGGCGGCGATGACCAGGTAGACCACGCCGAGGCCCACTGTGACGATGAGCGCGACGGTGGCGTCGGCGCTCGCCGCCTGGTGCACCTGGGCGGCGCTCAGCCCGCGGCCCTGCGGCGATCGGGCCAGGGTCCTGGCGATGGCCTGGGGGGTTGAGTAGACGATGGTGGTGGGGACGGTGACGAGCGCCAGCAGGACCATGTAGCCGGCGGTCGCCCACTTCATGGGGAGGGTCGACGACGTCGGGGCGGGCCCCTGCACCTCGGCTCGCCGCGTCAAACCGCCCTCCGTGCGATGGCGCTGGCGGCGGCCTGAAGGGGAAGGCTCGAGCCCAGCAGCGCTCCCAGCGGCACCGCCGCCCAGGCGAACCCCGAAACGCGCCCGCCGCGCATGGCGAGCGCGATCCCCAGGCAGAGGGCCAGGAGTGCGACCTCGACGGCCACCGCGAAGAACGCCCACCTCCGCAGTGCCGAGGCGGTGGAGGCGGTCTCGGGCGAGCTGAGCGCGGGCCGGAGGAGGCGGCGCCAGCCCGCGTACTGGAGTCCCAGCCCCGCGATGAAGGCGAGGCAGCCGCCGGCGATGGCGCTGGTCACGCCCGCGTGGTGGTGGTGGCCCCCGTCAGGCGGCCTGGTAGGTGCGCAGACAGCGCGTGCAAACCCGCGCCTTCCTGATCTCGCCCCCGATCTTCACCGTGCCCGTCTGAAGGTTGGGCAGAAACCGGCGGTTGGTGCGCACCTTGGAATGGCTGACGTTGTGTCCGTACTGCGGGCCCTTGCCGCAGATCTCGCATTTTCTGGCCATGCTGCAGTCCCGATTTGGAGTCGGAGTTGGATTGTACCATAGGCCTCGCCCGACTCATGAAGAACGCAGCCGACGCCCAGCCTCGCTCGCAGCGGACGCTCACCTTCCCCCGCGACCGAGGGCGCATCCAGGTCCTGCCCGCCGCCGTGGCCGCCATCGCCGGTCACGCCGCCGCCGGCTGCTACGGAGTCATGGGCACGGCCGGGCGGGGCCTCAGAGGCGGGGTCGCCGAGCTTCTGCATCGGGACAGCAGCCACCGCGGGGTTGAGGTTCGGGAGGTCCCCGCCGGGCTTTCCATCGACGTCTACGCCATCGTCCAGTACGGCACCCGGATCACCGAGGTCGCGCACAACCTCCAGCAGGCGGTCCGGTTCGACG
>JBOHUY010000195.1:0-1975 GCA_050735015.1 Candidatus Dormibacterales bacterium
GGCGGGATCCGGGAGCTGGCCGGCAGCGCAGCGTCGGTGGCGGCGGGCGCCACGCCCCGCCTGACGGGTCAGGCGAAGTCGTTCGTAGAGACGCCGCGGTCCCCCGAGGGCCCCGGCGGCGGCGGGGCGGCGGCACCGCGCCGGAGTGACGAAGGGCCCGGGAGGTGGCTGCTCATGGCCGCGCTCGGAGCTCTCGCGCTGGTGCCCGTGGTCGTGATCGCGGCCAACCTTGCCAATTCGGGCTCGCGAGCGCCCTCGGCGTCTCTTACCCCCCGGCACACCACGACGCCCGGCGCGCGGGCCCACTCGACCCCGCCGGCCACCCCTTCGCAAACGCCCACGCCGGCCGCGAACGCCACTCCGGCCGGCTTCGGCCCCGCCGCCGCGCCCCCCATCACCTCCGTCGTGCTGACGCTTCAAGGGGGCTGCCAGCCGGGATCCTCTTGCGACCTGCACGTCCGCGTGAATATGCACGGCCTCTCCTCCGACGGACCCGTGGCCTGGACTTTCAAGATGGTCGACTGCTCCGGCAACGTCACCAGCGGCCCCTCTGACAGCGTGGACGCCCACGCGGGCTGGATCTACGTGTACGGCGACCGCCAGGTGCAGCTGCCGACTGGAGGGACGCAGATCGTGGCCGTGACCACGGGCCCTGCCCAGGCCGCCTCCTCGCCGGTCATGGCGGGGTCGTGCTCTGGCGCGCCTTCGGGCTGACCGCCTCTAATAGTTCCGCCGGAAGTGGCGCCTCAGATCGCGCCACTCCAGCAACAGCCTGGTCGGGCGTCCGTGCGGGCAGGTCGAAGAGTCGGCGGCCGGCTCCATGTCTTCGAGGAGCCGCCGCTGCTCGGTCAGGTCGAGCCGGTCTCCGAAGCGCACCGCCGAGTGGCAGGCCACGATCGCGGCGGTCCTCTCGAGAACATCCGCGGCGCGGCCCTCAGCGAACGCGTCGAGGAGCTCGGCCAGCGTTTCCGCCGCCCGCGCCGGCGGCAGTTCGATAGGGGTCGCCACGATCCTGGCCGTCCGGGGACCGAATTCCTCGACCGAGAACCCCAACGCCGAGAGCTGGGTTTGGTGGTCGGTCAAGGCGGCGAGGGCGCCCGGATCGAGATCCACGGTCTGGGGCAGGACCATCGCCTGCGCCGCACCTCCGCCCTCCTTGAGGCGGCGCAGGTAGAGGTTGTACAAGACCCTCTCATGGGCGGCGTGCTGGTCGACGAGGACCAGCCCCTCGGCCGCTTCCGCCACCAGGTACCCGTCCTGCACCTGGCCCAGGGGGCGCAGCGGGCCCGCGCCCGTCGAGTTTCCGGGCGGGTTCGCCGCCAGCCGCGTGGGGCCGGGGCGGTGGAGTGTGGGCTCGGCCAGTGTCAGCTGGGCTCCGGCGGCCGGCCGGGGCGGGTCAGACACGGGATACGGGAGCGCGCCACCTTCGCCGAGGCACCGCCGGATGGCCTGCTGCACCGCGGCGAAGATGGCCCCCTCCTGGTGGAAGCGGACCTCTCGCTTGGTCGGGTGGACGTTTACGTCCACCGAGGTGGGGTCGATCGCGATGTCCACGACCACCATGGGGTAGCGGCCCCGCTCCAGGGATCCTCGGTAGGCGTCCTCGACCGCGTGCGTGAGCGCCCGGGAAGAGATCGGCCGGCTGTTGGCCGAGATCAGGACGGCGTCACGGGAGCCTCGGCTAAGTCCCGGCCGCGAAGCCAGACCCACCACTCGCATGGGCGGCTCCGAGTCGGGCCGGCTCCCCCAGTCGAGCCGCGCCAGGGCGGGGGTGACGGCGGTCCCCCACACCGACCCGGCCGCGCGGAGGAGGTCGCCGTCGCCGGCGGTCGCGAGGGCGGTGCGTCCACCCACCTTGAGGCGAAAGGCGACGCCCGCGTGGGCGAGGGCGTACATGGCCACCACCCGCACGACGGCCGCGTTCTCGGTCGCCTCGCTCTTCAGGAACTTGAGCCTCGCCGGGGTCGCGCCGAAG
>JBOHUY010000196.1:0-3650 GCA_050735015.1 Candidatus Dormibacterales bacterium
GCCCACGGGCGGCACCGCGCCCCGCCCGGAGGGGGCGGGGGGGGCGGAGCTGGTGCGGCGCCGCGCCGGGCGCGCCGACCTGCTGGCCGTCTTCGACGTCGACGGCACGCTCGTGCAGACCAACGTGGTCGAGTACTTCCTCTGGATGCGGCTGAAGTCCAAGCCCCTCAAGGACTGGCCCGCCTTCATGGCCGAGATGCTGCGCCGAGCGCCGGGCTGGCTCTACATGGAGCGCCGCTCGCGGGCCGAGTTCCAGCGCAGCTTCTACAGGAGCTACGAGGGGCTGCCCCTGGACCAGATGCGCCAGCTGGGCAAGGAGGCCATGAACGCGGTCACCCTGAGGCGCCTTTTCCCGGAGGGGATGCGGCGCATCCGCGAGCACAAGCGCGCCGGCCACCGGGTCCTGCTCCTGACGGGAGCCCTCGACGTCGTCGTGGAGCCGCTGGCCGAGATGCTCGACGTGGAGGTCGACTGCGCGCACCTGATGGTCCGCGACGGCCTTTTGACCGGCGACCTGGAGTCGCCCCCGCCCGCCGGGGAGGCCCGCTCGGCGCTCCTGGCCGCGTACGCGTCGGCGCGCGGGCTCGACCTCGAGGCCAGCTTCGCCTACGCGGACTCCATCAGCGACCTGCCCATGATGGAGGCCGTGGGCACACCCGTGGCCGTCAACCCCGACGCCCGCCTCTCCGCCGTCTCCGGGCAGAGGGGATGGCGCGTCGAGCGCTGGCAGATGGCGCCCGGCAGCATCGCGCTGCCCATCCCCGACCCCCGCTCGGCCGAGTACCGGGAGAACATCTGGGCCAGGTGAGCGGGTGCTAGCGCTTCGTTACGCCCGCTCCGTGCCCGCCTACGCCTTCGTCAAGGCGGTCGGGGGCGGCGCCAGGGCGGCCACCGGCGATCTCTCCATGCTGAGCCTGGGCGAGGTCCCCCGGCCCTCCCTTCCGGCGGCCGGCTGGGTCACCTTGAGGCCCCGCCTGAGCGGCATCTGCGGCTCCGACCTGGCCGCGCTCACCGCCCACGCCTCTTTGTACCTGGAGCCCCTCACGAGCTACCCGTTCGTGCCCGGCCACGAGGTCGTGGGCGAGCTGGAAGACGGCTCGCGGGTGGTCGTGGAGCCGGTCCTGGGCTGCCTCGTGCGGGGGCTCGAGCCGCCCTGCCGGAGGTGCGCGGAGGGGCGCCCGGGGCTCTGCGAGAACCTCACCGAAGGCAGCCTCCCGGTCGGGCTCCAGAGCGGCTACTGCGAGGGCACGGGGGGCGGGTGGGGGGAGGCCATGGTGGCCCACCTCTCCCAGCTCTACCGGGTGCCCGACTCCATGCCCGACGAGGCCGCCGTCATGGTCGAGCCCCTCGCCTGCTCCATCCACGCCGCCCTGCGCGGAGGGGCCGGGCCCGAAGACGTCGTCCTGGTGCACGGGGCGGGCGCCATCGGGCTCCTGACGGCGGCGGCGGTGCGCGCCTTCACGCCCCCCCGGCGCCTGATCGTGGTCGCCAAGCACCCCCGCCAGCGCGAGCTGGCCCTCTCCTTGGGGGCGGACCTCGTGATCCGGCCCGACGAGATCTTCCAGCGCGTCCGCTTCGCGACCGGGGCCAGGCGGCTGGAGGGCATGGGGGGCGAGCTCTTGCTGGGCGGGGCCGACGTCACCTTCGAGTGCGTGGGCTCGGCGCCAGGGCTGGACGTGGCCGTGCGCGTGACCCGGGGCGGGGGCACGCTGGTGGTGGTGGGCATGCCCGGCCGGGTCCGGGTCGACTGGGCCCCCATCTGGCAGCGCGAGCTGCGCGTGACGGGCGCCTACGCTTACGGAGTGGAGCCCGCCCGGGCCGGCCGCCGCACCTTCGAGCTCGCGATGGAGGCGGCGGAAGGCCTCGACCTGGCACGCCTTTCGGGGCCCTTCTTCCGGCTCGGCGAGTACCGGGAGGCGATCGCCTACGCGGCCGCGGCCGGGCGCCTGGGGGCCGTGCGCGTGTGCTTCGATTTGCGCTTGGAGGCGGCCTGAGGATGGCGCGGCCGGGGGCCGTGGTGGAGGTCGACCGCAACACCCCCCCGACGCTCTTCCACTTCGGCGAGGGCTTCCGGCTGGAGCGCCTGCCGCTGGGCGCCCGCATCGTCTACCCGGCCGACCCCATCGAGCCCATCGCCCACTCGGAAAGGGCCATCCGCCGCGCCCTCCACCACCCCCTCGAGGACGACCCCCTCAAGGCCCTGCTCCGCCCCGGCATGAAGCTCACCGTCGCCTTCGACGACCTCTCTTTGCCGCTGCCCCCCATGGCCGCCCCCGACGTCCGCCAGCTGGTCATCGAGGAGGTCGTGGAGATGGCCGCCGAGGCGGGCGTGGAGGACGTGGAGCTGATCGCGGCCAACTCCCTGCACCGGCCCATGACCGCGGACGAGATCCGGCACATCGTGGGCGAGCGCGTCTTCGCCACCTTCTGGCCCGACCGCCTGCGCAACCACGACGCCGAGGACCCCCAGGGCAACGTGGCGGTGGGCATGACCTCGGAGGGGGAGGAGGTGACGCTCAGCCGGCGCGCCGCGGAGTCGGACCTGGTCGTCTACGTCAACATCACGCTCGTGCCCATGGACGGCGGCCACAAGTCGCTCGCCACCGGGCTGGGCAGCTACCGGAGCGTCAAGCCGCACCACAACGTGCGCACGCTCCTCAACTCGCGCTCCTACATGCACCCGCCCGACTCGGCCCTCCACCACGCCTGCATCCGGCAGGGCCGCATCATCGAGGACACGGTCAGGGTCTTCCACGTCGAGACCACGCTCAACTCCAACGCCTTCCCCTCCGCGGCGGGCTTCCTGCAGAAGCGCGAGACGGACTGGACGACCAAGGACCAGGCCGCCTTCTTCGCCATGAAGCAGCTCACGGACCTGGCGCCGCCGGCCCTCAAGCGCCCCCTCTTCCACGCCATGCGCGCCCCCTACGGGCTGACCTCCGTCCAGGCCGGGCAGGTGGACGCCGTCCACGAGCGCACCCTGCGCATGGTGGAAAGGCAGATGCGGGTCGAGGTCGAGGGCCAGACGGACGTCTTGACGCTCGGCATCCCCTACCTCGGCCCCTACAACGTGAACTCGATCCTCAACCCCGTGCTGGTCGTCTGCCTGGGCCTCGGCTACCTCTTCAACCTCTACCGGGGCCGGCCCGTGGTGCGGCAGGGCGGCGTCCTCATCATGGAGCACCCCTGCCGCTACGAGTTCGACAGCGTCCAGCACCCCAGCTACATCGACTTCTACGACGAAGTCCTGGCCGACACCACCGACCCCGTCCTCATCGAGGAGCGCTACGAGGCCCGATTCGCCGAGGACCCCTGGTACAAAGAGCTGTACCGGCGGTCGCACGCCTACCACGGCGTCCACCCCTTCTACGCCCTCTACTGGGCGGCGCACGCCATGGCCTACCTGGGCGACGTCATCGTGGTGGGAGGGGAGCGCGCCGTCGTGCACCGGCTCGGCTTCCGGGCCGCGGACTCTTTGGAGGACGCCTTCGAGATGGCGGAGCAGACGGTGGGGCGGCACCCCAGCGTGACCCACGTGCGCACCCCGCCCCTTCTCCTCGCCGACGTCACGTGAGGAGGCCCTGGTACGCGGCCGCGCCGCTCACCTCCGCCGCGCGGCGGGCGGCATCCATGCGCGAGGACGTCGAAGG
>JBOHUY010000197.1:0-2183 GCA_050735015.1 Candidatus Dormibacterales bacterium
CCGGGTCCGTCCTGCCTGGACCTGGACGAACTCATCGAAGATCCGGTCCAGGTCTGAGGCCGCGATCCCCACCCCGGTGTCGCTGACGAGGAGGCGGACTTTGTCGCGCCCGGGCCGGCCGCAGATGTCAATACGACCGCCGGCAGGCGTGAACTTGATGGCGTTGGAGAGGAGGTTGAGGATCACCTGACGGAGCCCGCGCCGATCAGCCCGAGCGCTCAGCCCGAGCGGAACATCATTTGTCAGGGTTAGCCCGGAGCCCTGGGCGAGAGGCGTTATCTCCTCCATCACCGCCTCCGCGATGGCGTGCAGGTCGAAATCCTCGACTGTCATCTCGAACTGCCCGGAGCGGACTTTGGCCAGGTCCAGGAGGTCGTTGATGAGATCGAGCAGGTGCTTGCCGCTGTTGACGATGTTGGCCAGGTAGCGCTGACGCCTCTCCTCGTCCCCAGCGAGCTCCGGCGAAGTCAGGAGCTGCGCGAAGCCGAGCACGGAGTTGAGCGGGGTGCGGAGCTCGTGGCTCATCCCGGCCAGGAACTGGGATTGGGCGGCGCTGGCGGCGATCGCTTCCTGGGCGCGGCGGTGTTCGCTGGTGTCAACCGCGACCCCGATCACGCCGACCACCTTGCCCCGCTCGTTGAACTGGGGGCCAAGCTCGAGATCGAGGTCGACACCGGTCCGGCTCCTGGGCATGCGGGAGCTCACTGAGCGCCCGCCGAGGGCAGCCCGGACCCCCTCGTGGAGGGCATCCACTCCCGGCCAGAGATCGAAGACCCTCTTGTGGAGCAACTTGGAGCGCTCCAGGCCCAAGGAAGAGACGACGCGGCCCTCGAGGAACGTGAAGCGAGCGTGGCGGTCGAGGGTAAAGACCGCGATCGGGGCGCTGGCCAAGATGACCTCCAGCGTCCTCCGGTAGCTGTTGAACTGGGCGTGGCGGCTGGCGGCCTCGATCACGGGCGCGACCTGGGCGCCCAGCAGGGAGAGAATCTGGACATCAGCGTCCGAGAAGGAGCGGGGGTTGCGGTTGAGGACGCTGAGGGCGCCGATGGGGCGATCCCGAACCAAGAGGGGAACGGCGAGCACGCTCCTGGTCCCCGCCCGGACGCCGAACTCGAGGCGGGTTGGCGAGGCGAGGTAGTCCTCGACGACGACGGGCCGTCCGGATTGGAAGGCAGTGCCCATCGCCGAGCCCCGGGAGCCGACCGCGAAGGAGGTCCGGGCATGGGGATCGGGATCGTTAGTGCCGAGCACAATCAGCCTGCCGGTAGCGCTGTCGTAGGCGGTCAGCCGAGAGCAGTCGGCCCCTACCACGTCCGCCGCCATGCCGGTCACCAGTTCGGCCAGGGCGCGGGGCTCGAGGACCCCGGCGGCTGCCACCATGACCTCGTGGAGGACCTCCAGTTGACGGCGCTGGGCTTCCTTCTCGGCCACCACGAAGCTGCGCTGCAGGGCCGAGCCGACGACGGCCGCCACCAGCTCCAGCAGCTCGACCTCGTCGAGGGTGAAGGCCCGCCGAGAGCGGGAGCTGGCGACCAGCACCCCGACCGTCTCCTCCTTGATGAAGAGCGGCACCGCCGCCACGCTGGTGACGCCCGCCTTCAGAAAGCCGGGGGCCGCGTGGCCCCAGCTTTGGTAGTCGTTGACGACGCAGGTCCGCCCTTCGGAGCAGGCGACGCCGGCTATTCCCACGTCCTTGGGTAGGGCGTCAGCCGGCTCTGCCCTGTCGGAGTCTCCCAGGACAGCCAGGGTCTCGGTGGCGGCGTCCCACCAGCGGAGCCGGACGGCGTCAACCTTCAACGCCCTGACCACGCAGTCGACCGCGGCCTGGGCCAGGTCCTGGGGCTCGGAGATGCCGGCCAGGGCGATCGCCAGCTCCTTGGTCACGCGCATGTGGTGGGCCGGGAGGTTGGCGCCAGAAGACGGGGGCAGACGCTTCGCGAGACTCATCGAAACTCGGGGACCCCTCCTGCCGGCCTAACGACCCCGGCCCCCAACTTCCTGCGAACTCAGATGACGCAGATGGTGGCCGGCAGGGCCGGAGGGACAGCTTCGAGCCCATCCTGGCAAGGCTCAGGCTGGGTCCGAGGCGACGTGGGGCGCGAAGGGGAGGCGGCCCCGGCGCCGAAGCTTAAATTTAGGATGGAGCCGACCAGCCCGGAACGCCGCTCGGCGCCTTCCCTCCG
>JBOHUY010000198.1:0-5415 GCA_050735015.1 Candidatus Dormibacterales bacterium
AGCTCGGGCTGGCCACCCGGCGCTCGCCCGACGTGACCCTCGGAGCCAGCCCCCGCGCCGGGGTGCTCCTCCTGCTGGCCTCCAAGGCTGCCGCGGCCCTTGAGGGGCGCGACTACGTGACCCCCGACGACGTCAAGGCCCTCGTGCGTCCCGCCTTCAGGCACCGCCTCGTCCTGCGGCCGGAGGCGGAGGTGGCGGGCCGGACCGCCGACGCCGTGCTGGACCAGGTCGTCGCCCAGGTGCCCCCGCCACGCTGAGGCTGACGACCCTCATCCCGCGGGGTCGCCTCCTCGCCGCCGTCCTGGTCGGCGCCACGCTGATCGCGCTCGGCTTTCTGAGCCCCGCCGCCTGGATCGTCGCTCTCGTCTACAACGTCGCCCTGGCCGCCGTCGCGGTCGCCGACGCGGCCCGCGTCCCCCACCGGGGGTACCGTGCCCGAAGGTTCATGCCCCGGCCCCTCTCGCTGGGAGCGGGGGAGTCGATCGCCGTCACCGTCCTCCACCCGGCTGCCCGGGGCCTGGACGCGGTCGTGGCGGACCACGCCCCGCTCGAGCTGGCGCCCTCCCCTCGCGAGATCCGGGGGACCTTCGACGGCAGGGGCCGGCTCGAGATCGCCTACCGCGTGCGGTCTCCGCGCCGGGGCGACTTCGCCTTCGGGCCCGTGGACGTTCGCTGCCGGACGCGGTCGGGGCTCTGGGAGCGGCAGGTGAGGATTCCACTGGCGGATTCGGCCGAGGTCTATCCGGACGTCCGCGCCGTCCGACAGCTCCAGGCCTCGGCGCGTAGGGGCCTTCGTCTCTCCTCCGGCCTGCGCCGGGCGCGGCCGCCGGGGGCCGCCTCCTCGTTCGCAGGCCTCCGCGATTATCTCCCCGGGGACGACGTGCGGCGTATCGACTGGAAGGCGACCGCGCGCCGCGACCGCCCGGTTATGACCGAGTTCGAGGCGGAGCGCGGCCAGCAGGTCGTCATCGCCCTCGACTGCGGCCGGCTCATGCGCGCTCCCGTAGGTCCCTTGACCAAGCTCGACCACGCCGTGAACGCCGGCCTGCTGCTGGCCTGGGCGGCGCAGGCGCAGGGGGACCGGGTCGGGCTGCTGTCCTTCGCGGAGGGCGTCATGACGTTCTCTCAGCCCCGCCGTGGATCCGGCCAGGTTGCCCTTCTGACCAGGATTCTGCGCACCGTCCAGGCGACCCACTTCGAGCCCGACTTCCGCCTCGCCTTCGCCCAGCTGGCGACCGGGCTCAGCCGGCGCTCGCTGGTGGTGGTGCTGACCGACGTGATCGACCAGGAGACCTCCCGAGAGCTCGTCGAACAGTGTCTGTGGCTGGGCCGGCGCCACCTCGTGCTGGCCGTCTCGATGGTGGACCCCGAAGTCTTGGCGGCCCGCGACGAGCCCATCCGGACGACGGGCGACGCGTATCGCTGGACCGCCGCCGAGGAGATCCTGGGGAGCCGGCGAGAGAGCTTCGAGCGCCTTCGGAGGGGCGGCGTGCTGGGCATGGACGTGGAGGCCGGGCGCCTCAGCCCGGCGCTGGTCGAGCGTTACCTGGAGCTGAAGGAGAGGGCCCTGATCTGACTCCCCGGCGATCTTGTGCGAACGGATGTTTGCGGTTGTTTGGCGGGGCTCAGTTGCGCCACCATCAGGGAAAGGGGAAGGCCGCCTCGTCGTCACACCCCGGCGCTTGCCCCGAGGCGACTGGGTGAGGGATCTTCCCTGTCTTCTCCCGCCGGCGCGGCGTGGGCACGCCGGGGAAGGCACCGCCCGAGCCCGGCCCCGAGTCGGTGCTCTTGGGCCACCCCCGGGACCAGTCGGGTCGCTTGGTGAGAACCCATGGTGCGGGTCCCCTGGCCCGCCTACGTGGGCCGGTGGCCGAAGCTCCGGGGCCCTCGGCCCGCACCCAACAGGTACCCGTAGAGGAGAACGCCGCTCCCCAACCCCACGGCCACCTTGACGGCGAACGGTGCGCCTGAGGGGCTGAGGTTCCCCTCGATCACCCCCGCCGGCACGAGAAGGGGGGCCAGACCCGCCAGCAGCAGGACGGCCCGTCGCGCCGCCACCTGAAGGGCGTCGCGCCGGCGATGCGGCCCGGGCTGGACCAGTGACCAGCCCATCATGAGGCCGGAGGCCCCCGCCGCGACCACGATCGAGAGCTCGAGGACGCCGTGGCCGACCACGAAGTCGAGCAGGCCGCCGCTCAGACCGTAGGCCTGAGTCAGGCCGAAGACGGCTCCAAACGAAACCCCGTTGGTGACGAGGACGTACAGGGTCGGTGCTCCCGCCAGGACGCCGAGCGCGAAGGCGAGAACGGCCACCGTGAGGTTGTTGGTCATGATCATGCCGGCCATGAGCGGCCGGTCGGCCTGGGCGATGTGGGTCCAGAGCTCGTGATGCCGGACGGCGGAGATGATGGCGGGCGGAACCACCGCGCCCGCGGCGGCGGGGCTGGCCGCCACGGCGGCGAAGGCGACCAGGGCGGGCCCGAAGAGGACCGCCCCGGCGGCCACCAAGTAAGGCCAGGCACCCCGATAGGTGGCGGGCAGCGTCCGCCCGTAGAACTCGCCCAGGCGGGACAGCACCCGGCCTCCCGGCCGGTACACCGCGGCGTGGCCCCGGGCGACGAGGCCGTTGAGGTAGAGCTCCACGGGGTCGCCTGGCCAGTCCCGCTGGGCGCGGGCCAGATCCCCCGCGGCGCGGCGGTAGAGGGCCGCGAGCTCCAGCACCTGGCCGGGCCGGAGCCGACCCAGCCCGCTCGAGCCCGCCCTTGTCACGAGCGACTCCAGCCGCTCCCACTCACCCCGCCGCCGGCCCACGAAGTCGTCTTCCACGCGCTTGCTATATACATGACGAAGCCGCGCCTCCGATCCGGCCCGGCCGGAGGTCGCGGTGGTTAGACTTCCGCCGGGATGGACCCCGGGCGGCGCGGCATGCTGGTGAGCACTCCGGAGCGGATCGCCTTCTCATACGAGCTGGCCGGGATAGGAAGCCGGTTCCTGGCCCAGTGGTTGGACGCCCTGGCCCTGCTCGTCCTCCTGGGCGGGGACGCGTGGGTTGGCTTCCGTGTGGACTCGGCGGCGGGGGGCAGGACCGCGCTGCTGGTGGCGTCGCTCCTCGCGTTCGTCCTCGTGACTGGCTACTTCTGGGTCTCGGAGGCGGTCAGCGCCGGCCGCACCCTCGGCAAGGCGGCAGTCAGGATCCGCGTCGTGGGCGAGAAGGGGGAGCCGGTGACCTTTTCGCAGGTCGCCATCCGCAACCTTGTCCGGCTGGTGGACTTTCTTCCATTCCTCTACGGCGTGGGCGTGGTGGCGGCCTTCGCGACGGGCCGAGGTCAGCGCCTCGGGGATCTCGCTGCGGGCACCGTCGTGGTGAGGGAACGAGGCCGCGTGTCGCTTTCCGACCTCGCCCCCTCCCCGTCCGCCGCAACCGGAAGGGAGGGCGCGGGCGGCTTATCGCCGGCCCCCGTGCCGCCTGAATTGCGGCGCTTCGTGGCCGCCTACTCGCGCCGGCGCGCCGCTCTCAGCGAGCCCGAGCGGGGCAAGTTGGCGGAGGAGGCGAGGGCGGCCCTCGAGCGCGCGATGCCGGACTTGGCCCGGGCGGAGGGGCCGCTGGCCGTGCTGGAACGCCTCGCCGCCAGCATTCGTTAGTCAGGCGGGTCGCCCCTCCCCCCTCACGAGGGGCGGCCGGCCGCCCCCCCGGGCTCCGGATCAGGGCCGGGCCGGCTCCCCCTCGACCGCCGTCCCGATCGAGACCAGCAGGCGTCCGGCGGCGCGCGTGATCTCCCCCACGGCGGTGTCGAAGGCCTGGGCGTTGGTCCGCGACGGCGCCCGGTACCCGCTCACCTTGCGGACGAATTGAAGAGCCGCCGCCTCGACCTCCTGCTGAGACGCCGCCCCGGCCTGCCGGCGGAGCGTCTTGATACTTCGACACATGGCCCGAGCTTAGTCCCGGTCGGGCGCTTCTCGGGCCCCGCCGGGAAGAGACGCGCTGCACCCCGGGGGCGCCCGCGGGGCGGCCTTAAGATGGCGCGAATGAGAGAGCGGCGCCGTGCCGGGCGCCTGATCGTCCCCGGGAACGTGCCGCCCGCGGACCAGACCCTTCTGAGGCAGCCTTTCGAGGAACTCTCCCACCACGCCGATCCCTGGCGGGTCTTGCGGATCATGTCGGAGTTCGTGGAGGGCTTCGAGGCCCTGTCGGAGGTGGGCCCCGCGGTGACGGTGTTCGGGTCGGCGCGGACCCCTCGGGAAGACCCCATGTACGATCGTGCACGCGAGACGGGCGCCGCCCTGGCCGCCCGCGGCCTGGCGGTCATGACCGGGGGCGGCCCGGGCATCATGGAGGCGGTCAACCGCGGTGCACAGGAGGCTGGGGGCCTCTCCATCGGCTGCAACATCGAGCTCCCCCACGAGCAAGCCCTGAATGACTTCGTCGACCTGGGCATCGAGTTCAGGTACTTCTTCGTCAGGAAGACGATGTTCGTCAAGTACGCGCGCGGATTCGTCATCTTCCCGGGCGGCCTGGGGACCCTGGACGAGCTCTTCGAGTCGCTCACCCTCGCCCAGACCGGGAAGATCGACCAGTTCCCGGTCGTGCTCTTCGGCCGCGGCTACTGGCAGGGCCTGCTCGACTGGCTCGGCCGTGACCCCCTCGAGCGGGGGATCGTCTCCCGGGACGACCTCAGCCTGATCAGCGTCACCGACGACCCCCAGGAGGCGGCCGAGCTGGCCGCCCGCGCGATGCCGCGTGCCACGCCCGCGCCGCAGAAGGCCGACGCCCAGTAATGGCGGCCCTGCCGCCGGCCGCGGCGGCCGCGTTCCTGACCGACGGGGGCCAGAGCGCCGAGAGCGTGGCCGAGCGGCTGGCGGCCTTCCTGGGGGCGGCGCGGCTCTCCCTCGACATCGCCATCTACGACCTGGCTCTCCGGGAAGGCCCCGCCCGGGTGCTCGAGACGGCGATCCGGGCGGTCCTGGCGCGCGGCGTCGAGGTGCGCCTTCTCTTCAACGTGGACCACGCCCTCACGCCCGCGGTGCCCCCGCCGCCGGCCGTCGACGAGGACCTGGTCCGCCGCCTGGGGATCCCGTTCCGGCCGGTCAGCGGCGTGCCGGACCTCATGCACCACAAGTACGTGGTGCGCGACGCCGGCACCCCGGGGGCGGCCGTGCTCACCGGCTCCACCAACTGGACGGACGATTCCTGGACGCGTGAGGAGAACGTCATCGTGACGATCGAGTCGGACGCCGTCGCGGCCGCCTACAGGTTCGACTTCGAGGAGCTCTGGACGACGGGGGAGGTGGCCGCGTCCGGCCACCAGGCGACCGGCTGGTCGCCGCTTCCGGGCGGGGCGGAGGGGGAAAGGCTCCGGCCCCACTTCACCCCCGGGCACGCGCACCGTCTCGTCCATGCCATCGCCCGCCGCATCC
>JBOHUY010000199.1:0-9450 GCA_050735015.1 Candidatus Dormibacterales bacterium
GGACGAGGCCGCCGCCCTCCGCCTGGCCGGGCGCCGGCGGCCCTCGCCGCCGCCCTGGCCCCCACCTTGGCCCCCACCTTGGCCCCCACCTTTGGCCCCGCGGTCCTGGCCGCGGTCGCCGGCCGGCTTGGGCCCGCGGCACTTGGGGTATCCGGAGCATGACTTGAATTTCCCAAAGCGCCCTTCCCGCTCGACCATGGGCCGCCCGCACAGAGGGCACTTCTCGTCCAGCACGGCCGCCTCCGCGCGGGGGCGGGCGGCGCCGTCGCCGGAACGCTTGGCCCGATACTTGCACTCGGGGTAGCCGGAGCAGGCGAGGAAGGGTCCGTACCGGCCCTGGCGCTCGACCAGCTCGCGGCCGCACTCGGGGCACTTCTGGCCCGTCTTCCGCGGCTCCTCCCGCGCCTGGTCCCTCTGGATGTAGCGGCACTCGGGGTAGCCGGAGCAGCCCACGAACTCGCCGTACCGGCCCTGCCGCACCTGGAGGGGCCGGCCGCACTCCGGGCAAGCCTCATCCAAGACCCGGGGCTGCCTGGGCGCCCCGTCCGGGCCCACCGCCTGGCGGTACTTGCAACTGGGATACCGCGAGCAGCCCTTGAAGGGCCCGTAGCGGCTCGCCCTCAGCAGCAGGCGGCCCTCGCCGCACTCCGGGCAGGTCTCGCCCGTCTCCTGGGGGATGGCCTCCTCCGCCGCGCTCAGCATCCGCTCCAGGGGGTGGTAGAAGTCGCCCACCACGGGCACCCACTTGGCCAGGCCCTGCTCCACCTCGTCCAGGCGCCGCTCCATGGCGGCCGTGTACTCGTCGTCCACGATGTCCTTGAAGTGGGACCTCATGATCGTGTTCACGGAGGTCCCCAGGAGGGTCGGGTGCAGCCGGCGCTCGGCCTGCTCCACGTAGCCGTGGTCCTGGATCACCGACACGATGCTCGCGTAGGTCGAAGGGCGCCCGATGCCCCGCTCCTCCAGCTCGCGGATGAGGGTCGCCTCCGTGTAGCGGGGGGGCGGCTGCGTGAAGTGCTGCTCGGACTCCAGCCCGTGGAAGTCGAGCCCCTCGCCCGGCACCAGCTCGGGGAGCGCGTCCTCGTCCTTGTCCTCCCGCTCCCAGACGCGGTAGAAGCCGTCGAAGGCCAGCACCGACCCCGTGGCACGGAGGACGTGGTCGCCGGCGCCGATCTCCGCCTGCGTGCTGGCGTAGACGGCGGGCGCCATGCGGCTGGCCGTGAACCGCCTCCAGATGAGCTCGTAGACACGCTGCTGGTCGGCGGTCAGGAAGGGCCTCACATCACCGGGCCTGCGCGCGGGGTCGGTCGGCCGGATGGCCTCGTGGGCCTCTTGCGCCCCCGGCCTCGACTTCTCGGCGCGCGGCTTGCCGAGGTAGCGGTCGCCCAGCTCGGCGCGGATAAAGTCCTTGACCCGGGCGTCGGCCTCGGCCGAGATGCGCGTGGAGTCGGTGCGCATATAGGTGATGAGCCCGGTCGACCCCGCCGCTCCCAGGTCGACCCCCTCGTAGAGGTCCTGGGCCAGGCGCATCGTGCGCTTGGGCGAGAAGCGCAGCCGGCTGGAGGCGTCCTGCTGGAGGGTGGAGGTGATGTATGGCGGCGGGGCGGACTTGGAGCGGCGCTTGCGCTCCACCCCCAGCACGGTGTACTCGGCGCCCTCCAGGGCGGCCACGACGGCGGCGGCCTCCTCGGCCGTCTTGAGCTCGAGCCGGTCCGACCCTTGCCGGTGGTGGAGGCGGGCCTTGAACCTCGTCTCGTCGGGGGCGGCGCCGTCGCCTGGGCGCCGAGAGAGGACGGCGTCCACCGTCCAGGACTCCTCGGCCACGAAGGCGAGGATCTCGGCCTCGCGGTCGCAGACCAGCCGCAGCGCGACGGACTGCACCCTGCCCGCCCCGATGCCCTTTTGCACCTTGCTCCACAAGAAGGGGCTGATCCTGTACCCGACCAGGCGGTCCACGATCCGGCGCGCCTGCTGCGCCTGCACGCGCCGCATGTCGATGGCCCGGGGGTGTTCGAGGGCGCGCTCCACGGCCTGTGAGGTGATCTCGTGGAACTCGATCCGCTTGGGGGCCTTGAGGCCCAGCACCTCGCTCAGGTGCCACGCGATGGCCTCGCCCTCACGGTCGGGGTCGGAGGCCAGGATGACCTCCCTCCCCCCCTTCCCCAGCGCCTTGCGGAGCTCGTTGATGGTGGGGCGGCGGCTCTCCACGACTACGTAGCGGGGCTCGAAGTCCTTGGCGACGTCGACCGCGATCTCCCGCTCCGGGAGGTCGCGGACGTGGCCCATGGAGGCACGCACGTCGAACCGCCCGCCCAGGAACCGCTTGAGGGTCCGGGCCTTGGCCGGCGACTCGACGATGATCAGTCCGTCAGGCATGACTTCTCTATAAGTACACCGCTGGGCTCGGTGTTCCCTCCGGCCGGTCAAACAAGACCGGAGGCGGGCGGCATCCTACCCGCGGCCCCCGCCCTCAGTCAACCCGGTCCGCCGCCGGGCCCCTCCGGGCTGGGATCAGGTCGGACGCAGGCCCGGCTCCGCAGACCAGCTCCCGGCGGCGTCCAGGTACCCCGCCGGCGACTCCGCCTCGTGGCTCAGGACCATCAGCCAGCGGTGCCGGGCGGCGAGCTCGAACAGGCGCGCCTTCTCGCTCATGACGCGGGGCACGTCGAGATCGGCGGAGATGTTCCAGTTGACCTTGAGATGGGGAGCCATGGGGACCAGGTCCCCTGTCACAGCACACGCGAGCTGGCCCTGGACGGGCCTGAAGATGGCGACCTGGTGCCCGGGCGTGTGGCCCCCGGTGGCCCTCAGCTCCACCCCCGGCAAGATCTCCGCGTCGCCGTCGAGGAACTCGACCAGGCCGGCCTCCTCGACGGGCAGGAAGTCGTCGCGAAGGAAAGCGGGGTCGCTGCGGGCGTCGGGCGCCAGGGCGAACTCCCACTCCCGGCGCTGCACGAAGTGCCGGGCGCGCGGGAAGGTGACCTCGAGCGCTCCCCGAGCCGAACGGCGGGTGAGACCCCCGGCGTGGTCCCAGTGGAGGTGGCTGGTGAGCACGACGTCGACCTCCGAGGGCCGTATGCCGAGGCGGCCCAGGGCCAGGAGCAGGCCCTCGGGCTCACGGACGTCCGAGAGCCGGGCCCGCTTCTCGTCCAGCTTGGTGCCGATTCCGGTCTCGCACACGAACACGCGGCCCCGGTGGCGGACCACGACGGCGACGCAGGCGGCCTCGATGAGGTTGCGTTCGTCGGCCGGCTTGCGGCGTTCCCAGAGCACCTTGGGGACGACGCCGAACATCATCCCGCCGTCGGCTTTCCAGCGCGCCGCCACGAGCAGGTGGATCTCAAAGTCGCCCAGGTCCACGGCCCCCGTAGCGTAAGCGGCCGGGGTCCGCGGCCGCGCGAAATGGCGCGGGAACGGGCGCGATCTTCTGGTAGCGTAGTCGGGCACATGCCTCGCTCGATGTGGAAGGGCTCGATCAGCTTCGGGCTGGTCTCCATACCCGTCCGGCTCTACCCCGCCACGGAGTCGAAGTCGATCGGATTCCACCAGCTCTGCCCCGAGCACAAGGCGCGCATCAAGTACCGCCGGTGGTGCCAGGCCGGAGACCACGAGGTGGCGTACGGCGACATCGTGCACGGCTACGAGATCGGCCGCGACGAGTACGTGCTGATCGAGGATAAGGACCTCGACAACCTCCCCCTGCCGACCTCCCACGCCATCGAGATCCAGGAGTTCGTCCCGGCCGGTGAGATCTCGGCCGGACTCTACTTCAAGGCCCCCTACTACGTGGAGCCGGACGAGGCCGGGCGCAAGCCCTACCACCTCCTCCGAAAGGCGCTCGAAGAGACCGGGCGCACGGCCGTGGCCAAGGTCGCCCTGCGCGACCGCGAGCACCTCTGCGCGGTCCAGCCGCTCGACGGCACGCTCCTCCTCAACACCCTCAACTGGCCGGACGAGATCCGGTCGACCGAAGGCCTCAAGGGCCTCGACGAGGGCGCGGTCAAGGTGGACGCGCGGGAGTTGAAGATGGCGGTCAGCCTGGTCGACAGCCTGGCCGACACCTTCGACCCCACCCGCTACCGCGACGACTACCGCGACGCGCTCATGAAGGTGGTGGAGGCGAAGCTGCAGGGGGCGGAGCCGGTGCGAGCCCCGGAAGCACCTTCCGAGGCCAAGGTCATGGATCTCATGGAGGCGCTCAGGGCCTCGGTCGACGCGGCCCGGAAAGAGCGTCCCCGGCGCGTCTCGGCCCCCGCCCGGCAGCGTGCCAGCACCGCTCGCAAGAAGGCTTCCTGACGGGCTGAGGAGAAGGCGGGCGGGGACGCCGTCCCCCTCGGCGGACTTTCCGTGCCGCCCGAACCCACCTCGCCCCCCCTGTGAAGGCGTCCTGGGGCGCGTGCCCGGGCGGGGGCGACGCTAAGCTTTCGTGGGGGTGAAGGCCGCCCCGGCGCCGCCCCCGCGACCGTCCTTCCCAGGCCGGCCGCGCCGCTCCGCCATCGGGGCGGCGGGTGAGACTAGGAGATTGCGCGTGGCCGAGGACCAGCTCCAGATCGACCTCGCTGGTTTCCCGTCGGCCCTGCGCCCCATGCAGGCGGTTTCCGCGGAGGGTCCCTTCAGCTCCGACGAGTACCTCTTCGAGGTCAAGTGGGACGGGCTCAGGTGCCTCGCCTTCGTCCTTCCGGAGGGGGGCGTCCGCCTCCAGGACCGGAGCCTCAACGACGTCACCGCCGACTTTCCCGAGGTCGCCGCCGCCGCCCGCCGCCAGGTCAGGCGGGGGACCGTCCTCGACGGAGAATTGGTCGCCACCGACGAGGAGGGGCGCCCGGACTACGGGCTTCTGCGGCGGCGGCTGGAGGGGGGCGCGCGCCTGCGGGACAGGGTCCCGCTCGCCCTCCTCGCCTTCGACGCGCTCTACGCGGAGGGCCGGCCCATCCTCCGGCAACAGCTGGTGAGGCGCAAGACGCACCTCAAGCGCGCCGTGACCCCCGGCGGGCTGATCTTCGTGCCCGACCACATCCGCGCGGGCGGCCTGGAGCTCTTCGAGGCCTGCCTCGAGAGGGGGCTCGAGGGGGTCGTGGCCAAGCACCGGCGGAGCCCCTACGTGCCCGGCCAGCGCAGCCCCTTCTGGCTCAAGGTGAAGGCCGTCCAGAGCGACGACTTCGTGATCGTCGGGTGGACCCCGGGCGAGCCCTTCGGCGCGCTCGTGGTCGGCTACCGCGAGGAGGGAAGCCTTCTGCCGGCGGGCGCCGTCGGGGGCGGCTTCGACGGCCACACCGCGCGCACGCTGAGGCGCGCGCTCGGCGCCCTGGAGACCCGGGACTGCCCGCTGGACCCCGCCCCCGTCATCACCGCCGAGGGCGTCCGGTGGTGCCGGCCCGAGCTCGTCATCAGCGTCCGCTACTCGGAGTGGTCCCCGGACGGGACCGTGCGCTTCCCCATCTTCAACGGCATGCGCCTCGACGTCCACCCCTCGGAGTGCGTGAGGCACCACCCGCGGCTCGCCATCACGGCCCGCGTCAGGCAGGACTCGCCCGCCTACTGGCTGACCCGCTTTCCCTTCTGAGCGAAGCGGGGGTCCGCTCTCAGGACCGGCCTCGGGCGGCCGCGGCACGCCCGATCCCGATCAGGTGGCGATGAGCTCTCTCAGCGGACCCCACGACATCCGGTGGATCGGGCTCGGACCCAACGCCCGGAGGGCGGCCTTGTGCGAGGCCGTCGCATAGCCCTTGTGCTCGGCGAAGCCGTAGCCCGGGTAGACGCCGTCGAACGCGACCATCTCGCGGTCTCGGGCCACCTTGGCCACGATGCCGGCCGCCATGATCGACATGCAGGTGGAGTCGCCGCGCACGACGGCCATCTGGGGGAGGGCCGACTCGGGCAGGTCGAAGGCGTCGATGAGCAGGTACTGGGCCCTGAGCGGCAGTCCCGAGACGGCCCCCGCCATGGCCTGGCGGCCGGCCAGCGTGAGGCCGACGGCGTCGACCTCGGAGGCGGGGACGCTGAAGACGGAGACGGCCAGCGCGCAGCCGCGGATGCGCTCCTCGTAGCGGCTCCGCTGGACTTTGCTGAGGAGCTTTCCGTCCCTCATCCCGGGGAACCGCGTGCGCCAGGGCAGGACCACGGCGGCGGCCACCACGGGGCCCGCCAGCGGCCCCCGCCCGGCTTCGTCCACACCCGCCACCACCTCGAAGCCGAGCTCGCGGACCAAGTCTTCGGAGGCCCACAGCGAGGGTCCGTGCCGCCGCCGCCTCGCCCGCGCCGCCACCCGAGCCACCCCGGCCCCGGCTAGCGGCGCTCCTTGATGCGGGCCTCTTTGCCGACCTTCTCGCGGAGGTAGTAGAGGCGCGCCTGGCGGACCTGCCCGTGCCTCACCACGTCGATCTTGTCGATCCGGGGCGAGTGGACGAGGAAGGTGCGCTCGACCCCGACGCCGTGGGACGCCACCCTGCGGACAGTGAAGTTCCGGCGCAGCCCGCCCCCGGTGACCCGGATGACCACCCCCTCGAAGACCTGGATGCGCTCACGGGTCCCCTCCACCACCTTGGCATGGACGCGGACGGTGTCGCCGGGCCGCAGCTCGGGGACCGATTCCTTCAGCTGCTCCTGCTCGAGCTGGTCGATGACGTTCATGAAAGGTTCTCCATCCTTGATGGGCGGCCACTCCGGGCACGCCTGTCCGCCAGTTCCCGCGACGCCCGGCGGCGCCAGTCTTCGATCCTCCGGTGGTCACCCGACACGAGTGCCTCGGGCACCCGCATGCCCCTGTACTCGGCCGGCCGAGTGTACTGCGGATAGCCGAGGGCACCCCCGCTGAAGGAGTCCTGGGCCAGTGACACGGGGTCGCCCACGACGCCCGGCACGAGGCGGGCGACGGCATCGATGACGGCCATGGCCGGGATCTCACCCCCGCTCAGCACGTAGCCGCCCACCGACACTTCCCGGGCCCCCAGGCCCTGGCTGACGCGGGCGTCGACGCCCTCGTAGCGGCCGCAAACGACGATGAGTCCGGGCTGGGCCGCCAGCTCCAGGGCCATGGCCTGGTCGAAGAGGTCTCCCCAGGGCTCCATGACCAGGACCGGGCCGGGGTTTTCGGGCCGGATCGCCTCCACCGCGGCGAAGACGGGCTCCGGGCGCAGCACCATGCCGGCCCCCCCGCCGAAGGGGGCGTCGTCAACCTGCCGGTGCGGGCCCGGCGCGTAGTCGCGGAGGTCGTGCGCGAAGAGGCCGAGCTCGCCCCTGGCGAAGGCCCGGCCCACCACCCCGCGCTCGAAGACCGCCTGGAAGACCTCGGGGAAGATGGAGACGACGTCGAACCTCAAGCCTGACGCGCCCTCACGACCCCTCCCCGGCCACCAGCCAGTCCGCCACCACCACGCTTCCCCCTTCCAGGTCGACGGCGACCACTGCCTCCCGCGTCGCCGGCAGGAGCCGCTCGGAGCCCTCCTCGGTCCTCGCCACCCAGACGTCGTTGGCGGGTCTGGGGAGCACGCTCGCCAGCCTTCCCAGCCGCCTCCCGGAGGCCGTCCGAACCTCCAGCCCGACCAGCTGGTGGTGATAGAAGCTGCCCGCCGGGAGAGGCCGAGCTCCCGAGGAGGGGACCTCGAGGTAGCGGCCCCGCTCGCGTTCCGCGGCTGCCCTGTCGTCCGTCCCCTCCAGCTTCACGACCAGGCGGTCTCGGGCCCGCCGCGCCCATTCCACGCGGCGGCGGGCGCCCCCCAGGAGGAGCTCCGAACCCGCCTCGAAGCGGTCACCGAAGTCGGTCAGGGGAAGGACCCTGAAAGCCCCTCCGACTCCGAACGCCCCCGCCACCTGGCCCACCCGGAGCCGGGCGGGCGTCCCCGCCTCGGTCACGCGAGGTCCACGAAGACCCGGCGGTGCTCGCGCATGGAGGCCGTCCGGATGAGGGCCCGCACGGCCTCGATGTTGCGACCGCCGCGGCCGATCAGCTTACCCACGTCGGCCTCCGCCATCTTGATCTTGACGGCGACCGAGCCCCGGCCCCGGTCCAGGGCTTCCACCTCGACCGCCTCCGGGTCGGCCGCGACCGCGCGCGCGATGAACGCCACCAGCGCCCCGTAGTCGATGGCCGGGCCCTCCCCGCCGCCGTGGTCGTACGCGCCCCGGCCCTCACGCCTCGGCCGCTGGTCCCTGCTTCCCGGACTGTGCATGGCGGTCAAGGATGCCCTCCTTCTTCAGCAAGCTCCTGGCGGTGTCCGACGGCTGGGCACCGCGGCCCAGCCAGGCCAGCACCTTCTCCTCGTCGATCTTGATGGTGGCCGGCTCCGTGAGCGGGTCGTAGTAGCCGAGCTGGTCGATGAACCGGCCGTCTCGGGGCGAGCGCGCGTCCGCCACCACCAGGCGGTAGAAGGGCCGCTTCTTGGCCCCCATCCGCCGCAGCCTTATCTTCACCACGGTCGTCGCCTCTTCATCGTTCTCCTCCTCCGGCCGTCAGGTCCGGCGGACCCCGGCCCGATCTCTCACCTTCCCCCCCAGGGGCCGCCGAGACCGGGCGCGAGGCCGCGCCGGCCACCCTTGGTGCGGGTCATCTCCTTGAAGAGCTGCTGCATCGCCTCCCGCGCCTTGAGGACGCGGTTGACGTCGGCGGGCGAGGTGCCGCTGCCCCTGGCGATGCGGCGCCTGCGACCCCCGTCGATGATCTCGGGGTGGGCCCGCTCGCGGCCGGTCATGGAAAGGATAACGGCCTCCATGCGGCGCATCTCGGCCTCGGGGTCGCCCTCCGCCACCTGGCCCCTCAAGCGCCCCAGCCCGGGCACCATCTCGAGCATGCCCTGGATGGGCCCCATGCCCCGGACCTGCTTCAGCTGCACGAGGAGGTCGTCGAAGGTGAACCGGCCCGACCTGAGACTCCGCTCGACCTCCTTGGCGGCCTGCTTGTCGACCGCCCGCTCCGCCTTCTCGATGAGGGTCAGGACGTCGCCCATGCCCAGAATCCGGGAGGCCATGCGGTCGGCGTGGAAGACCTCCAGGTCCTCGGCCCGCTCGCCCACCCCGGCGAAGCGGATCCTGGCCCCGGTCGCGTGGCGCAGCGAGAGGGCCGCGCCCCCCCGCGCGTCTCCGTCGAGCTTGGTCAGGACGACGCCCTCCACTCCAGCCGCCTCGTGGAAGGCGCGGCCCACGGCCACGGCCTCCTGGCCGGTCATGGCGTCGGCGACCAGGAGGGTCTCCGTCACCGGCACCGCCTCGCGCAGGCTGCGCAGCTCGTCCATCATTTCGGGGTCCGCCTGCAGCCTCCCGGCGGTGTCGAGGATGACCAGGTCCGCCCCCGCCGCCCGCGCCGCCTCCAGGGCGCCCCGGGCGATCTCCTCCACGCTCACGCCCGGCCCCCTGCCCGCGTCCGGCCCCGAGAAGGGGACCTGGGCGCGTTCGGCCAGGGCGCGCAGCTGCTCGACGGCGGCGGGTCGCCGCAGGTCGAGGGCTACGACCAGGGGC
>JBOHUY010000200.1:0-14033 GCA_050735015.1 Candidatus Dormibacterales bacterium
ATACCGACCTGATGAATCGTGTCCGTACCAACCTCCAAGCGCGGCGCACGGACCAGAGGCCGCAGCTAGAGGAGCAGCTGGCCGGCATCAACGCTGAGATCGAACGCGTCGACAAGGCTGTGAGGAGGTACGAGACCGCCTTCGAGAGCGGAGATCTGGCAGCTGCTGACCTGGGCCGACGCCTTCGCGAGCTCGCGGACCAGCTCCGTGACCTCCATGCCAGGAAAGCAGACCTTGAAGACCAGGTTGCGAGCGCGTCAACCGCCATGTTCACCGCCGAGGAGCTGACCCGGCTTGGTCGACGCATCCATGAGGCCCGGCACCACGGGACCGCCGAGGAGCGCAAGGCCGTCCTCAAGGATCTGATCGCCGAACTGTGGGTGGATGGAAAAGTGATCCGGCCGATCTACAAGATGCCGAGGTCACTGGTGCTTATGCCGGGAACTTTGGTGGGCCGCGGTGGACTCGAACCACCTACCTCCGCGTTATCAGCACGGCGCTCTGCCAGTTGAGCTAGCGGCCCGACCCGTGGCAGGGGCGGAAGGATTCGAACCCTCGGCCCTCGGTTTTGGAGACCGATGCTCTGACCAGACTGAGCTACGCCCCTACGGACCAGGGGAATCTTACCGCGCGGATGAGGGGCGGACCCCCGCGATGGGGGAGGCCGACCCGAAGCTCGTATGGTCCCTGGCCGTCCCGACCGGCGGCTGGCCCGGGTCACCTTCGCCGGGCCCTACGATCAGGGCATGGCCGCGTACCTGGCGAACATCGGCGTCAACGCCTCCCACGCGGCCCGATCGCCTCTCGGGGCCGGGGGCCGCTTCCTCGTGGTGCCCATCCCCGAAAAGGTGGCCTGGCGGCCCCCCATGCGGAGGCTCCGGGACGCCGACCTCGCCCACCTCCAGGCCCACGCGCCCCCTTCCTGGCACGAGAAGGCGGTCCACCTGGACCCCGACCTGGCGGCGCCGGTGGCGACATACGGCGACAACTGCCGGAGGGCGGGGCGGGCGTTCAGCCTGCGCGCGGCGACGCCGGGCGATCTCATCGTCTTCATGGCGCGCCTTCACCCCCCCGCCGGGGCGGCCGGCTTTCACCTAGTGGGAAGGCTCGCCGTGGCCGAAGTCCTCGCCGACGTCACCTCCGACCCCGGTCCGGGCTGGTGGGAGCGAAACGCCCACGTCCTGCGGGCCAGGGCGACGGGGCGCTGGGATTCCTTCTGGGTCTTCCGCGGCACGGAGGGGAGCGGGCCGCTCGCGCGCGCCCGCGCCTTCGGGCGGCGGGAGGCGGGGCTGCTCCTGGGCGGCGTCGACTGGCCGGGCCACCGCTCGGCTCTCCAGACGATCGGGTCGCACACGCGCGCGGTACGCCGGTTCACGGGCGCCGCCGAGGCTCTTCTCCGAACCATGTCGGACGGCCTTGCCTGAGCCCTCGGCCGGCGCGCGTCGGCGCCTGCCCGCGCTCATCGTGGGCGACGTCCACGGCGACTTGGAGCGGCTCTTCGGCGCGCTCGCTCCCTACCCGCCCTCGGCCTGGCACACGGTCTTCCTGGGGGACCTGGTGGACGGGGGGCCCTTCGGCGTAGGGGCACTTCGCTACTCGCGCGACAGGACCAACTCCACCGTGCTCCTCGGCAACCACGAGGTGGGCATGCTCTGGGCCCTGCGCGACCGCTCCCAGGTCGGCTTCTGGATGGGCCTGGGCGGCCAGCTTCACGACCTCGAGGAGCTGCGCCGGGACCCCCAGCTGGCGGCCTGGATGCGCCGCCTGCCCGCCCTCCTCAAGCTCCCGGACGGAACCCTGGTCCAGCACTCGGACACCGACGCCTACGCGCGCCTTGTCGAAGCCGGCGAGCCCGACCCCGTGGCCGCCGTCAACCGCGAGGTGGGGCGCCTCCTGGAGGAGGAGCGGGAGGACCTCCTTTGGAGCCTGCTCACCCCCAAGCACGTCTTCCGTCGCAACCCTCTCAGGGTGGAGGCCTGGCTCCAGCGCACGGGCGCGTGCCGCATCGTCCACGGCCACAGCCCCCACCGTCTCGCGGGGCCGGAGGTCTACCGGGAGGGGCGCGTGATCAACTTCGACGGCAGCCTCAGCCGGCACCGGACGACCTCGCGGCGCTGGGGGGCGCGGCCCTTCGCGGCCTCCGTGGGCCCCCTGCCTCCCCCCGCATAAGACCGGGTTATCCTTGGGGGACTCGATGCCAGAGGCGCTCGCACCCTCCCCCCTGGCGCCGCTGCGAGGCTCGGGCCGGGCCCTCATCACCCCGGGCCGCATCCGGCGGCGGGTCCGTCAGCTCGGCGAAGAGATCTCGCGCACGTACGCCGACATCGACCAGCCGCTGGTCCTGGTGGTCATCCTGAAGGGCGCCACCGTCTTCGCCTCCGACCTCCTCCGCGCCCTCGGCATCCCCGCCGAGCTTGAGTTCGTGAGAGCTTCCAGCTACGGCGGCGGCACCGCCAGCAGCGGCAAGGTCAAGCTCGCCCACATGGTCGAGGGCCCCCTCACCGGCCGGCACGTCCTGCTCATCGAGGACATCGTCGACTCGGGCAGGACCATCGACGTGATCCTGAAACGGCTGCGCCGCTCAAGGCCCGCCTCGCTGCGCCTGGCGGCCCTTCTCGACAGGCCCGCGCGCCGGGAGATCGAGGTCCCCATCGACTTCACCGGGTTCGTGATCCCGGACCTCTTCGTGATCGGCTACGGCCTCGACTACGCCGGTCTCTACCGCGAGCTGCCGGGCATCTACTCCCTGGGCTGAGCTCGGTCCGGGCGCCCTACCCGAAGCGCCTCTGCTCTTCCTGCCGGTAGCCCCGCATCGCGATCAAGAAGAAGACCAGGGTCCAGCCCCCCAGCCAGGCCAGGATGGTGCCCACGGGGTCGGTGTGGACCCCCACCGAGCTCCACGCGAACTGGGCGTAGCGGTAGGTGGGCAGGTATGGCGCCACCTGCTGGATCCAGCTGGGCAGGTACTGGATGGGCACGAAGATCCCCGACGCGAAGGACATGGGCAGGAAGATGAGGTTGATGATGGCGGGGGCCGAGTTGGGGCCGGAGACGTAGCCGACGGCCATGCCCATGGCCACGAAGGGGATCGAGCCCAACAGGAGTCGCCAGACCATGTTGCCCCACTCGGGGGCCGGGAGGGCGACCTTGCCGACCAGGATCCCGAAGGCGAAGAGCACGAGCAGCGTGCACAGGCTGAAGGCCACCGCGGTGAGCACGCGCGCGGCCATGAAGACGGCCGGCCGCAGCGGCGTGGCGCGCAGGAGCACGGTGGTGCCCTGGCCGCGCTCGACCGCGACCCGCATGCCGAAGGAGAAGAGCATCACGCTCATGGTCCCGTAGGCCCCGTAGGAGACCAGGAAGTAGGCGCCCGCCGGCACCCCGTCCAGGTGGCCCTTGAGGTTGGGGAGCGCGAAGAAGGCGAAGAAGATGACGGGCAGGGCGATGCTCACGATGCTGAAGGCCGGCACCCGCCAGAGCTCCAGGAAGTTGGCCCGGGTCTGGGCCACGAGCATGGGGGCGACGGGGGCGGTCCTGAACGAGGCCTCAGACACGGCCGGCCTCCAGTGCGGGGGCGGCCTCGAGCGGGGCCGGGGCGGGCTCGCTCCCGCCCGTGAGAGCCACGAAGGCCTCCTCCAGGTCGGCCCCCACCACCTCCAGGTCCCTCATCTCCACGTCGCGGCTGAAGAGCGCGCGAAGGACCGCCTCCGGCTCGCTGCTGAGCATGGACACCCTCCCCTCCTCCACCGTCAGGCCCGTCAGCGGGAGCCCCTCGAACCAGCCCTTTTCCGCTCCCGGCGCCGAGAACTTGATGCGGCGGCCGCTGACCCTGGCCTTGATGGCGGCCGGGGGGGCGTCGGCGATGACACGTCCGTGGTCGATGACGACGATGCGGCCCGCCAGCTGGTCCGCCTCCTCCAGGTAGTGCGTGGTCAAGATGACGGTGCGCCCGCTGGCGGCGAGCTCGCGGATGGTGGTCCAGAATTGCCGCCGGGACTCCACGTCCAGGCTCACGGTGGGCTCGTCCAGGAAGAGCACCTGGGGGTCTCCGCAGACGGCGAGGGCGAAGTAGAGGCGCTGCTTCTGGCCGCCGGAGAGCTTGGAGACCAGCGAGCCTGCCTTCTCCTCCAGCCCCGCCATCTCCACCGCTCGCGCGGCCGCCATCGGGTTCGGGTAGTAGGAGCGGAAGAGGTCGACCAGCTCTCGGACCTTGAGCGAGCCCGAGACGCCCGACTCCTGGAGCATGACCCCGGCCCGGCTCCGGGCCCGGGGGTCTTGGGGGTCCATGCCCAGCAGACGGGCCCTGCCGGCGGTGGGCTTGCGAAGGCCGAGCATGATGCTGATGGCGGTCGTCTTGCCGGCCCCGTTGGGGCCCAGGAAGGCGGTCACCGTGCCCGGCTCGACCGTCCAGGAGACCCCCTTCAGGGCCTCCAGATCGCCGAACCTCTTGGTGACGTCGACCATCTCGACCACAGGTGGCATGCCGGCAAGGCTAATGCCGGGACCCGGGCGCTCGGAAGTCATGCCCGTCATGGAAAGCGGGTGACGTCCGTCACTTCCGATCCGGGCCCCCGCGATCTAAGCTCGCTTCTCGTGGAGTGCCGGCGCGCGTGAACGAGGGGCCCTGGGCCGCCCGCCGCTCCCGCGCGCTCTGGGGCGCGGTCTGGCTCGTCTTCATGGTGTACCCCGTCGTGGACCTGGTCCGCGCCCACCCCTCGGCGTGGCGGCTGGCCCTGGGCGCCGGAGGTGCGGTCGCCTTCTCCGCCGCCTACCTCGGGCTCTGCCTCGACGCCCCGGTCCCACGCCGACGGGTGGTGGCGGCCGAGGTCGCGGGGCTGGCGGGCCTCGGGCTGGGTCTGGAACTCGTCTTCGGGACCGCCTGGCTGGGGGTGGGGTTCTACATCGTGATGGCGGGGGCCTTGCTCCTGGAGGCGAGGCTGGCCGTGGTCTCGACCTTGCTCTTGGTGGCGGCCGAGGGCTTCCTCTTCCACCTCCAAGGCCTGGACCTCGAGTCCGCCAGCAGCCTCCTCCTCGCCTACGCGCTGCTGGGCCTGGTCGGGGTCGGCATCCGCCGCATGATTGCCGTCATCGGCGAACTCCACTATGCCCGCGAGGAGCTCGCGCGGCTGGCCGTCGAGGAGGAGCGGGCGCGCTTCGCCAGAGACCTCCACGACCTCCTCGGGCACTCACTCTCGGTGGTCGCCCTCAAGAGCGAGCTGGCGGGCCGGCTGCTCGCCTCCGCACCGGACCGGGCCGCGGCCGAGCTGCGCGACATCGAGCGCGTCTCCCGCGAGGCCCTGCGCGAGGTCCGCGAGGCCGTGCAGGGGAGCCGCCGGCCGCGCCTGGCCGAGGAGCTGGCGGGCGCCCGGCGGGCGCTGGAGGCGGCCGGCATCGCGCTCTCGCTGGAGGAGGCCGCCGAGCCCGTCCCGCAGACGGCCGAGCCGGTGCTGGCCTGGACCATCCGGGAGGGGGCCACCAACGTCATCCGCCACAGCCGGGCCAGCAGCTGCCGGATCAGGATCTTCAGCCTGGCGGGCATGGCCGGCGTGGAGATCGTGGACGACGGCTCCGGGCCGGCCCCGGCGGGCGCCGAGGGCACCGGCCTCAGCGGCCTGGCGGAGAGGATCCGTCCCCGCGGCGGGAGCGTGGAGGCGGGGGCCGGGCCGGAGGGGGGCTTCCGGCTGCGCGTGACGGTGGCGCCGGCGTGATCCGGGTGCTCTTGGCAGAGGACCAGTCCATGGTGCGGGGCGCCCTGGCGGCCCTCTTGAGCCTGGAGGAGGACATCCAGGTCGTGGCCGAGGCCGAGACCGGAGACGAGGTCGTCGCGGCCGCCCTAGCCACCCAGCCCGACGTGGCCCTCCTCGACATCGAGATGCCGGGCCTGGACGGCATCACCGCGGCGGGCGAGCTCAGAGCCCGCCTGCCCGGCTGCCGCACGCTCATCCTGACCACCTTCGGGCGCCCCGGGTACCTGCGCCGGGCCATGGAGAGCGGGGCCCGGGGCTTTCTTCTCAAGGACGCCCCCGCCCACCAGCTGGCGGACGGCATCCGCCGGGTCGTGCGTGGGGAGCGGGTGGTCGACCCCGAGTTCGCGGCCGCCGCCCTGTCCGAGGGCACCAGCCCCCTCTCCGAGCGCGAGCGGGAGGTCCTGGCGGCGGCCCGGGGCGGGACCACGGTGGCGGAGCTGGCGGGGTCGCTCCACCTCTCCGAAGGCACGGTTCGCAACCACCTCTCGGCCGCCATCCAGAAGGTGGGGGCCCGCAACCGGGCTGAGGCCGCCCGCATCGCGGGTGAGATGGGCTGGCTCTAGGCCCCCCGCCCGCAAGGTTGCCGTCCGGCCGGGGTTTAGCAGCTACGGTGGCAACCGAACCCGGAGCGAGCGCCGGAGGGGCCCCGCAGCCGCGTATCGAGCGCCCCGCCTGGCTCCTCGCCGACGACGACCCCGGGCCGGCCGCCCTCGAGCCCGAGGCCCGGGCGGACGAGGCAGAGGAAGAGCCGGCCCACCCCAGGCCCAGGGCAGCCCCGGCCGTGGGGAGGGGCGAGATCCCCGCCCACGTCCCCGCTTGGCGGCGGGAGAGCTACCACGCGGAGATGAGGGACAGGGGCCGCGCCCGCGCCGTGCCCCTGGCCGCGCTCATCGCGGCCCTCCTGCTGGGGGCGGCGGCGGTGGCCTGGGTCGAGGGGGCACGGCCAGGGGGGGCTTTCCCGACCACCTTCTCGCAGGGGCGCTGAGGGCGTCCCCGCCCCGGACCCCTAGCCCGCCCTTCTTATCACGAGGGCGTCGCCCTGGCCGCCTCCGCCGCAGAGCGCGGCACCGCCCAGGCGCGCCCCCCGGCGGCGCATCTCCTCGGCCAGGGTCAGCACCAGCCGGGCCCCGCTCGCCCCGATGGGGTGGCCGAGCGCGACGGCGCCGCCGTTCACGTTCACCTTCTCCTCGTCGAGCGCCAGCATCCTGGTCGCGTTGAGCGCGACCGAGGCGAAGGCCTCGTTGATCTCGATCAGGTCCAGGTCCGAGGCCTTGAGTCCGGCCCGCTCCAGCGCCCGCGCCATGGCCAGGGCGGGCACCGTGTGCAAGAACGCGTAGCGCTCGGCACACATGCCGTGGGAGACCACCTCCGCGAGCGGCTCGAGGCCGAGGCCGGACGCGCGCTCGGCCGCCATGACCACCACCGCGCAGGCGCCGTCCGAGACCTGGGAGGCGTTCCCGGCCGTGATGGTGCCGTCCTCCTGAAAGGCCGGGCGGAGCCTGGCCAGGGAGGCCTCGGTGGTGTCCGGCCGGATGCCCTCGTCGCGCTCCACGTCGACCGTCCCGCCCCGCTGGGGCACCGAGACCGAGACCACCTCCTGGGCCAGGAGGCCGTCCTCCCAGGCCCGCTGGGCGCGCCGGTGCGAGCGCGCCGCCCAGGCGTCCTGGTCCTCGCGCGTGATCTCCAGCTCGCGGTTGACGTCGTCCGAGCTGTCGCCCATGTGCCGGCCGGTGAAGGTGGACCAGAGCCCGTCGTGGACCATCGAGTCGACGAGGGCGCCGTCCCCCATGCGGGTGCCCCAGCGCTGGCCGGGGACGAGGTAGGGCGCCTGCGACATGGACTCCATGCCCCCCGCCACCACCACCTCCATCTCGCCCGCCCGGATGAGCTGGTCGGCGAGCGCGATGGCGTTGAGGCCGGAGAGGCAGACCTTGTTGATGGTGATGGCGGGCACCTCCTTGGGAAGGCCCGCCTCCACGGCGGCCTGGCGGGCCGTGATCTGCCCCGTCCCCGCCTGCAGGACCTGGCCCATGATCACGTAGTCGACCGAGCCCGGCTCCACCTTGGCCCTTTGGAGCGCGCTCCGGATGGCGGCCCCGCCCAGCTTGACGGCGGGGAGGTCCTTGAAGGCGCCCCCGAACTTGCCGATCGGGGTCCGGGCCCCGGCCACGATCACGGATCCGCCCATCGACCCCACTCTACCCGGTGACGGCGGAGAACCCTCCCGCCCGGGACACGCGTCCGGGCAGCTCTCGGCCCAGGCGCTCCCCCAGCCAGCCTGCGCACGCGATCAGGGCCTCGAGGTCGACGCCGGTCTCCACCCCCATGCCCTGGAGCATGTAGACGAGGTCCTCGGTGGCCACGTTCCCGGTCGCGCGGGGCGCGAAGGGGCAGCCCCCGGTCCCGCCCGCGGAGGCGTCCAGGGAGACCGCCCCCGACTCCAGGGCGGCCAGGGCGTTGGCCACCGCCGTGTTCCTGGTGTCGTGGAAGTGGCAGCCGACGGCGGCGCCCAGGCTTCGCGCGCCCGCCACCAGCTCGCGCACCTGCCGGGGCACCCCCACCCCGATGGTGTCGGCCAGGACCACCTCGTCGGGGGCCTCTTCCAGGACACGCTCGACGACCTCCAGGACCCGGGCCGCCTCCACCCTGCCCTCGAAGGGGCAGCCGAAGGCGACGCTCAGGGTCACGGTGACGGGCAGCCCGTCGCGCCGGGCGCGGGCCACGATCCTATGCGAGGCCGAGATCGACTCCGCGGTGCTCGCGCGCTGGTTGCGGCGCGTGAAGGTGTCGGTGACCCCGAAGGAGTAGTGGACCTCGCCCACCCCCGCCGCCAGCGCACGCTCGTAGCCGCGCTCGTTCAGCACCAGCCCCGCGTAGACGACGCCGTGGGCCTCCGCGAGGTCGGCCATGACCTCCTCGGCGCCGGCCATCTGGGGGACCTGCTTGGGGTTGACGAAGCTGGCCGCCTCCACCTTGGGCAGGCCGGCCGCCGCCAGCCGCCGGCAGAGCTCCGCGCGCACCGCGGGCGCGAGCGTCACGGCCTCGTTCTGGAGGCCGTCCCGGGGGGCCACGTCGCAGATCGTCAGGAGCATCTCGCGCTCCAGCATGCGCGTCCGGCTCAGGAGCGCTTGATGACGATGATGGAGACGCGGTCGGCGGCCTGGTCGATCCTGTCCCCGGAGTTCTTGAGGTGGCGGTAGACCTCGCGCACTTTTAGGATCTCGCTGGTCTCCTCCCCGCTCTCGAAGAGGGCCGCCACGGCCTCGTGGTAGAGGGCGTCGATGCGATTCTCGGACCTCTTGGCGGAGAGGGCGTGCCGGGCCGCCTGGCCGGGCCGGTCGAGCAGGTCAGCGGCCGCCAGCCGCAGCTCGCGGGCGCCCTCCAGGAGGACTGAGGCCATCTCCCCCAGCCGGGGGGGGACGGCGATCCTGTACATGGACATCTCGATGGCCGTCTCGTTGGCTGCGTCGAGGACGTCGTCGAGGGCGCGCGAGAGCTCGAAGAGGTCCTCCCGGTCGAAGGGTGTGGCGTACGTGCGGTTGAGCTCGTCGATGAGCCGGCGGCGCACCTCGTCCCCGGCCCGCTCGACCTCCTTGACCGCGCCCAGGAGCTCTTCGCCGCGGCCGGGCCGAAGGCCGTGCTCGTGCAGGACCTCGAGGCCCCTCACGCAGAGAGCGGCCTGCTCCACCAGCAGATCCACGAAGCGGCGGTCGTTGGAGGAGAGGATGGACCAGAGCGTCCGCCTCACGTTCACGGGCGCAGGTCCGCGGGTCCGGGCACCGGCCCCTCAGCGGGCGGCCCGGGGGCGGCCGGGCTGGTGGCCCCGGCAGTCCAGCACGGGCAGCCGTGGGTAGCGCGGGTAGGAAGGGTCGGAGCCGGAGCGGCCGCACATCCAGAAGTGGGAGCGTGCGCCCCTCACCAGGCGGGCGTGCCGGCAGGCGGCGCACAGGCCGGGGTCGACTCGCACCCGGCAATCATGCCCCAGGGCGGGGCCGCCCCGGCCGGCCCTCGGTCGGGGGGACGAAGACGAGGGCGCGGGAGGGGGTGCGATCAGACGGGGACGCGGCCTTCCCAGAGGAGGCCCACGAGGGGGACTACGAGGCGGTAGAGGCTCCGCGAGGTGCGAGCGCGGATCACGCCTGACCTCAGCGGTCGTTGCGGACTGGGACTCCGGCCTCCGCCGCGGCGGCGCGGAGCTCGAGGAGGTTGCCGCCGAGAACGTCGATGATCAGAACGGCCGGCCGGCCGAGGGCGGCCGCGGCCGCCGGGTTCGGGCGGGGGCGAGATCATCCCGCTGATGCACAGCTTGGGCCGGCCGGCCAGGCCGCGCTCGAGCGCCTCGACCGCGAGGTCCTCGTCGCGCGCGCCACGGCGGCGGGCGGCCTCTTGGAGCTGGTCGACCAGGTCGGCCGGCAGCATGACAGTGAAGCGACGCTTAGGCAGGCCACCGGTGGGGTCCCCTCCCCACCCGAGGAAAGGTGACCAAAGATAACAGGCAAGGAACCGTTCGCGGTTGCCGCCGCGACCGCGCCCAAGCTGCAGCAAAGTACACTACTTTGCTGCAGCTTCGCCCAGGACCTCGTGGAGGCCGACCAACCGGACCCCCGTCGCGGCGGCCTCCGTTTCGAGGTCCTTGGTGAAGCCGGACTTCGAGATCAGGATGATCTGCGCGTCTGTCACGTCGATCTTGGCCTGCTGGAGAGCCGGGATCTTGTAGGTCCGCAGATCTTCGAGGACCGCCTTGGGCATCATCGCGCTGGTCCACTTGACCTCGCCGAGGACCGTCGCCTTCCGCTGGTGGGCTCCGACGATGTCGATCTCCTCACTGGTCCGGGTGCCGTCGCGTCGGTACTCGTTGAGCGCGTTACCCCACCAGGACGCGACGGAATCCGTGGTGTGCTGGTACTCCCGGGCCGCCCAGGACCGACAGACGTCCTCGAAGGCGACCGACACGTGCTCGGTCAGGTGCGGCTCGACGTTGCGAGCGTAGTGGGCCTCCGGGCTCAAGTCGGAGGTCATGGCGTCCTGATAGGGAAAGACGAAGCGAAACCAGAACCGGGTCAGGGGATCCTTGACACGGTACCGGTGCCGGCGGCCGTTGCCGACCGGCGAGAAGGCCGGCGCGGTGATCTCGACGATGCCCAGGTCCTCGAGCACCCGAACGTACTTGGAGGCGTTGCCGCCATCGATGCCGGACTCGTTTACGAGATCGCTCCATTCCATCTCCTTCTTCTTGGCCAGACCCTCGAGCAGGGAGAAGTAGACGCCGGTCTGTACGAGCTCCATCTCCAGCACCGTCCGGGGCTCCTGGAACAGGGTCCCGTCGGGGCTGAGCACGAGGCTGCAAATGAGTGACTTCAGGCTGCCCGAGCGGTTCAGCAGGTTGAGGTAGCGAGGCATTCCGCCCGCGATGGCGTAGCGGTCGAAGAGCTCGACGCCCGCATGGGGCCGGAGAAATCCCCGCGCCACGTGGAACGGAAGGGCTTGCAGCTGGAGCGGGCGGGCGCGCCCATGGAGTGGTGCGCGGGACTTGAGTGTGTTTCTCATGGTCCCGATCTGCGAGCCGCAGAGCAGCACCTTGACCTGGGTGGTGCCCCAAACCTCCTCAAGGACCGCCATCAGCTCAGAGTCCGGGTGCTTGCGGGGCCCGCAGAGCTCGGGGAACTCATCGATGACGACGAGGCGCGTGCCGTCCAGGCCGTAGATCACCCGGTAGAGGTCGGTCATGGTGTTGAGGGCGGGCCGGAACCTCAGGACCGGTTCCAGGGTGTCGGCGAACTTGCCTATCTGGGCTCCCTCGCTGCGTCGATCGCAGACGAAGATGACGGCGTCCTTGCCGTCGGCGAAGCGGCGGAAGAGCCAGCTCTTGCCGGTGCGGCGGCGGCCGTAGACGACCATGACCGGGTGGTCGTCGTCCTGGGTCCACCACTCCTCCAAGGCCGCCAGCTCAGCCTCACGGTCGCGGAACTCGTCACGGTGCGGGAACTCGTACATAAGCTGCAAGAAAGTATACTACTTTCTTGCAGCTTAGCACCTCCCGTTCGGATGCCCGGCTCCACCCGCCCGCCTGCAGAGACGATGGTCGCCGTCGTGTCGATGACGATCATCATCACCGGCAGCAACCACGGCGGCGGCCGTGGATGATCGATATCTGAGCCCGGCCGGCTACCCGCGCCACGGCAGCCGGGGGCCGAGACGACCCTCCACCGCCGCCGCCACCTCGCCCGGGCGGGGCATCCGTCCCTCGGCCTTGCGGTCGAAGAGGACCTCGCCGTCGAGGCGGACCTCGAAGCGACCGTGGGAGGCGGCCACCAGGACCGCTTCCGCGACGGCGGGCGCCCACCCGTCCAGAACCTCGGCCGTCACACGGACGGCCTCGTCCAGGAAGTCTCAGGGGACGCAGTAGTCGATCGTGAACCTGTGCCGAGGGTCGATCACATCACCTACAACGCGCGTGGGGGGACCAGGATTCCGCCCGAGGCTCCACGCCCGCGCGGACGTGCTTGACTTCTCAGGATGAGCACCGAGAGCCTTTCCGCCGCCGCCATCCGGCCCGCCACCGAGGCGGACCTCCCGGCCATCGCGGGCATCTACAACTGGGCCGTCAACCAGACCTTCGCCACCATCGACTCCGAGCCCCTCTCCGCGGAGGAGGCGCGCGGTTGGTGGCGGGACCACATCCGGCACGACGTGCTCCTGGTGGCGGACGAGGACGGCGTCATCGGCTGGGGTCGGCTCCTGCCCTGGCGGCAGCGCGGCTTCGACGTCGTCGAGGACCTCGTCTACGTGGATCCCGTCCACCACGGCCGGGGCGTCGGCCGCCGGCTCCTGACCGCGCTCGTGGAGGCGGCCGGGGAGCACCCGGGCTGGCGCACCATCGTGGCCTCCGTGGCCTCCGACAACACGTCCGGGCTGCGTCTCCACACCTCCCTCGGCTTCGAGGTCGTGGGCACGCTCCGCGACGCCGCCTTCAAGTTCGATCGCTGGATGGACATCACGCTCGTCCAGCGCGCCGTCCGGCCCCGCTAGCCCGCGCCGGGCCCGGGCCCGGCGGCGGCCCCGGGGGTTAGACTTGCTGGTCCCGCCGTTCCAGCCGTCTCCGCGCATCCCCGCGACGGCCGGTGGAGATGGAGGCTCGAGGTCTTGGGCGCGCTCGCCCTCAAGCGGTTTCTCCCCTACCTGCGTCCGTACGCGGCCATGCTGGGCGTCACGGCCGTCTGCGCCCTGGGCGCGCTGGCCGCGCAGACGGCCATCCCGCTCGTGATCGGGGCGGTCATCGACGGGCCCGTGCGCCACGGCCGGCCGGGCGGCCTTCTTCCCTACACGGCCCTGCTCGCGGGGCTGGCCCTGGCGGAGTTCGTCCTCACCTACTTCCGGCGCCGCCAGGCCGGGACCGCCGGCTTTCGCATGGAGACCGACCTCCGCAACGACTTCTACGCCCACCTGCAACGGCTCCAGCCCGCCTTCCACGACAACTGGCAGTCGGGACAGCTGCTCTCGCGCGCCGTGGCCGACATCAACACCATCCGGCGCTTCATCGGCTTCGGGCTCGTCTACGCCGTCTACATGGCGGCCATGTTCGTCGCCGTGCTGGCCATGATCCTGCGCCTGGATTTCTGGCTGGGCGTCGTGACCGCCCTCTCGAGCCTGCCCGTGATCTGGTTCAGCCGCACCTTCTTCCACCGCTACCGGGTCATCTCGAGACGCCTCCAGGACTCCACCGGCGACCTCACGACGGTGGTCGAGGAGGCCGCCACCGGGGTCCGGATCATAAAGGCCTTCGGGCACGGCCCGCGCATGATCGAGCGCTTCATGAAGGAGGCCGAGGGCCTGAGCGGGTACTTCATGGACGCCGTGCGGGTGAGGGCCGGGCTCTGGACCCTGCTCATCCTGGTCCCCAACTTGAACCTCGCCCTCCTGCTCTTCCTGGGGGGCATCAGGGTCGCCTCGGGCGGGCTCAGCATCGGGGGCCTGGTCGCCCTCATGTCCTACCTCTACATGCTGGTCTGGCCGCTCGAGGACCTGGGCTGGATCCTGGCCATGGGCCAGGAGGCGGAGACCGCGGCCCAGCGCCTGGCCGAGGTCCTGGAGACGGCTCCCCGCATCCTCGACCGGCCCGGGGCCCGCTCCCTCCCCCGGGCCCGGGGCCGCGTCCTCTTCGAGGGGGCGGGCTTTCGCTACCCCGGCTCTGGGTCCTGGACGCTCCGGGGCCTGGACCTCGCCGTCGAGCCCGGGGAGACGCTGGCCGTGGTCGGCCGCACCGGCTCCGGCAAGACCACCCTGGCC
>JBOHUY010000201.1:0-18529 GCA_050735015.1 Candidatus Dormibacterales bacterium
GCCTACATCCACGACTTCATCGAGTCCTTGCCCCAGGGCTACGAAACGCTTGTGGGGGAGAGGGGACACCGGCTCAGCGGGGGTGAGAAGCAGCGCCTGGCTATCGCGCGCGTGATCCTCAAGGACCCCCGCATCCTGATCCTCGACGAGGCCACCTCCAACCTCTACTCGGAATCCGAGCGCTTCATCCAGGCCGCCCTCAAGCCCCTCTTCCAGGGGCGCACCTCGATCGTGATCGCGCACCGGCTCTCGACCATCCTGGCCGCCGACCAGATCCTCGTCTTCGACAGAGGCCGCCTCGTCGAGAGGGGCACGCATTTCGAGCTCCTGTCGAGACCCGGCGTCTACGCGCGCCTCTACGAGAGCCAGTTCCGGATCGAGGAGAAGGTGGCCGCCCGCTGAACCTGCTCGGGGCCCCCGCGGGGGTGTCGGCTTCCACGTTGTGACAGCCGTGCTCCCCCCGTCCGCAACTCAGCGTGCGGGGCGCCGATCGCCGGCCGGCGCCAGCGCCTCATTCTGGTCGATCCGCGCCCGGACGGCGGCACGCAGCGCCGCGAGCGGAAGCGGCCGATCGAAGGCGGACCTGAGCGTGCCGCGGCCGGCGAGGTGTTCCCCGAGCGCGTCCTGCACGTCGCCTGGACCGGTCAGCCCGTACACGCCGACGTGGGCCTTGTTGGCCGCGAAGTAGACCGGCTGGCCCTGGTGGCTGAAGTGCGGCATGCCGTAGCTGAGCTGTTCCTCGGCTCCGGGCGCCTCGCTCTTCACAATCGCCGGTTACTTCCCTCTCAAGGGCCACGACGGCGCGCCGTCACCGGGCGGTGACGAAAGCCCCAAGGCCGAGAATCAAGGCCGGGAGGCGGGTGGCGCTCCGGTCCAGGGACCGGACACACGCTGCTCGTCGCCCTCAACCTCGACCGGCCGGAGTTGGCGGCCGGTCTTCTCGTACGTGATGAGCTAGTCGTCGGCACTCCGAGGCTAGGCCGCCTGCAGCTCGTTCCCGGCCCGGGCAGCCGGCCGGCTCTCCCTGCGCCTGAGGAGAGCGGTGGTCCCCAAAATGCTTCCCACTCCCAAGACCATCACCGCGGCGCCTGCCAGTCGCTGATCGGTCAGCGGGCTCAGCCAACCTGCCAACCTCGGCGCCGTCGCGTAAGCCCCGTAGAACACACTTCCGGCAAGGACCAGGACGAGAGAGAATGCCGCCAGCGGCAGCGCCATCATGCTCATGTAGGCGGCCTTGGCGCGCGGTTCCAGCCGCTTGACCGACTCCCGCGAGGTGGCCCAGACCACCGGCCACCAGAAGATCGTTCCCGCCGCCATCATCGACAGATGCTCGAAGACGTGCAGGGGTTCTGAGGAGAAGGTCAGACCGTAGAGCGCCGGGGCCTGCCAGGCGATCATCACGGTCGTCGACACCACCATCGCCGGCATCGGCTCCACCACCTCCGCGAGGCCCGGGACGCGCCGCAACAGATGGCGCGCCATGGCCGGTGAGAGGCCGAGGAGGAGCAGCGCCGGCGCCAGCATCGCCAGCACCAGGTGCTGGAAAGTGTGGGCGGAGAGCAGGTACTCGTCCCCGAGCGAGTCCAGCGGACTTTCCAGCGCCACCCAGACCACCAGCAGACCAATCCCGAACCAGGCCGTCCGCCTGTCCAGCCGGCCTCGCGCAAGCCAGACGTAACCGGCGGCGATCCCGGCCAGCCCTCCATCCACTGTCGGGTCGAACGACCAGCTGACATCGATCATCGCCGGCAGCTCAGAAGAAGAGCATCACGAGCCCGGTCCCGATCAGCGCCGTCAACCAGAGCAGGTCCATGTTGATCCACCACCGGCGCAGTGGCGCGGTCCCGAACGAGCGGCTGCAGAGGAGGGCCATGGCGACCATCACGGTGAGCAACGCGAGCGTGTGCACGGCCACCGCCAGCCCCGCGGTCAAGGGCGAGAGTCCCAGGGTGCGATCGGCCTGGGCGGCGGAGATGCTGAGCAGGACCGGGATGAGCATCAGGCCGGCTCCGTGAGCCCAGGACATCCGGACGGACCAGCGGATCAGGCCTATGGGACCGATCCGCATGCCGTACCCGCGCCCGGGGGTGCGCATGTGAACCGTCCGCTGCAACCCGAACACGATCAGGGTGCCTGCCGCTCCCAGCCAGGCCGTCTCCCGTGGGACCAGCTGCAGCACCACCGCCAGCGCCGCCACCAGCGCGCCCACGCCGAGGGCATGTCCGGCCGCGATCCAGACCACGGCTCCGGAGACGCCAGGGTCGCCAGCCGGGCCCGAGCCGCGGGCAGCCGCCAGCAGCCATCCCATGCTCGGGTTGATGCCGTGATAGGCGCCGAGCAGCGCCAGGGCCAGCCACGGCCCCGGCCCCAGAGCCGCCAGGGAGCTCACGGGTAGCAATAGGAGTCGGAGGAGGCGTCCCCGCCTTCCAGGTGAATCTGGTGCGCCCGCTGCTCGAACTGGACGAAGAAGTCCGGGTTGGGCGTCAACCCGCCCTCGGCGTCGGCGTCGAGCTTGGCCGCCCAGTTCCGGAGCCCCTCGGGATAGAACTGGTCGTCCCAGGACCTGTAGAGGGAGTTGGAGAGGTAGACGCGCCTTCCGTCGCGGCTCAGCTCGACCATCTGAGGGCCGCCGTTGAGTGGGCCCGAGGCCGGGTGAGAGGCGTGGCTGACGATCCCGCCCAAGCGCACGGAAGCGGTTTCGCGCGGGTTGAAGGGGTCGCTGACGTCGTATCGCTTGAGGTCCCCCGTACCCCAACAGGACACGTAGAGCCAGCGATCGTCGAGCGAGAGGTTTATGTCGGTGACCAGAGGCGGGACGGCCTTGAACCCCTTCAAGAGCGGCGGCAGCAGTTCTTCTTCCGCCGGTTCGGCGGGGATCTCGATGACCTTCTTGACCGTCCAACCGTCTTTTTCGAGGTACCAGATCCAGACCGAAGCGCTCAGGTCGGCGAGGCTGGTGACGACCCCCACGAACCCGTAGGCCCGGGTGGGGTCGTGCGCAGGACGCAGCTCCAAGACCATCTGCTGCTGTGCGCCGAGATCGATGACCTGCTGGTGGCGCCGCCGGGGAAGGTTCCAGACGTGGAGCTGGTGGCCGTATCCTCCCGCCAGCAGGATCTCGGGGTTGACGCCCCCCTCGACCATCTGGGGGGTGCCCCACTCGCTGGTGATGGCGGTGTCGTAGCCGAGGTGCCACCAGAAATCGTAGGCGAGGAATTGCGGGCCCCGGTCGAGCTCGAAGCGGCCTTTGACGGCGAAGGTGTCGTGGTCGATCACGAAGACTCCGCCCGGGCCGCCGCCGTCGGGCGCGCCGAGGGCGCTCACGTAGATGCCGTCCGGCCCGCAGTGGATGGTGTGGGGCCGGCTGTAGCCTGCTTTGGAGGCGATCTCCTCGGGCTCGATGACCTTGACCACCTGCGGATTGCGGGGATCCGGCTTGGTGTCGATGACGTGGATCCGCGACGAGCGCAGGCCGGGGACTAAAAGATATCGGCGCTCGACGTGAGGGTGGGGCGCGTAGGGACAAAGAGCGGAACTGCAAGCGTTCCAGCCAAAGTGGTGCAGCTCGTCGCCTGCACCGGGCATCTCCAGCCGGCCGACCTGCTCGCCGTAGGAGGCGGAGCTCGGATCGACGTCCAAGGTGACGAGCGCGTCGGGCCTTTGGCCGGTGGGGTCGAAGGTGACTATGTAGGCCAGCGTCTCGGCCGGCGCCTCGCGCGCCTGCCGGGGTGAGGGATAGAAGGTCGGGTCGGGCTTGAGTAGAACCGCCATGTCGTCCACCTCTTATGAATGGGCCTCTCCGGAGGAGATCCGGAGCTGCCGCTGCGGATGACCGCAACCGGCCGCACGGGCCGATCCGGCCCCGAGGGCCTAGCGGCTACAGAAGCAGGCGGGGAGCTGGACCAAGCGTTCGGCCGGCCAGACGATGCCCGTCGACATGTCTGATCAATCCTAAAGCCGTGGCCTGGCTGGATACCAACCGCCCCGGCCGGGGGCGCCTGGCGCTGGCCGCGGCCGTCGGCGTCAACACGGCGAGCATTCCTCAGGCCTACTGCGGGCTCTTCACCTCGCGGTTCGGCTGGCGCGGGTTGGAGGCCCTCCTGGCGGTGCTGCCCGGGATACACCGGGTCCGTCGGATCAGGACGTGGCGATCCGTTGGATCGTAAGTCGCGTTGACGGACCATCGACGTCGCGGCCTGTGGATCGGGAGGACGCGGTGATCTGATGGATCGCCGGGGCCGCGTCCTCTTCGCCCCGCCGCAGCTGCCGGCTGCTGCGCCTTCCCAGGGCATGCTCGGGCGGGTGCAATCGACGGAAAGGGCGGTGGCCGCCGCGCGACCGGTACTGGCGGGGAATGCGACTGCAACCGCGCGCAAAACCATTCGGCAGGCGAAGGGTTGGGGAGATGAACCTTTGGATATACTCCCGGACGTGGAGGACTCGATGCTCCGCGGCTTTACGTCCCGTTCCACGGCGCACCAGCTTTGGGCGCTCATCGTGGAGGCGAAGCGCGTCTTTCACGACCGCGCGGCAACCGCGGCGGCGGCGTCCGGGCTCTCGCCCGCGTCGGCCTGGGCGCTGATCCGGCTCGACCCGGGCATGCCCATCTCTCAGCGAGAGCTGGCGGAGCGCCTCCACTGCGCGCCCTCGACGGTGGTCGATCCCACCGACAAACTGGAGGAGAGGGGGTTGGTCGTGCGCAAGGTCCACCCCTCGGACCGCCGCGTCAACATCCTGGTCGTGACCGAGGAGGGGCGCCGGATGCGCGAGCGGCTGATGACCAGCCTCCTAGACGCGCCCCAAGCTTTGAAGAACCTTTCCGCGACAGACCAGGCGACCTTTCGGGACGCCATGCTGGCGGTGGTGGGGCAGCCCGACAAGCCCGAAAAGCTCGACAAGAGGGTCGAGCCGGCGGGGGCGGCGTCGGTCCGCGCCGCGGCCCCGGACAAGAGGGCGGGCGAGCCCGGCCTCCGGCGTCAGCCCTCCGCCGCCCGCTCCTGACCAGCCGCCCGCGGGCGGAGGATCCAGTTCCGGGCGCCGCGATCCCAATGGGCGTGGTCGGCCTCTGAGCTGCGCTCCGGCGAGCGCCCGTGCGGAACGGCGAGACGGGCCACGGGGGTGGCTGCCAGGGCTCCGATCACTCCTGCGATCCCCCGCCGCACCTCAGGCGGCCTCGCGCACGCCGAGGCGCTCGACCTCGAGGGCCGGCCGGGGCCCCCGCACGAAGGCCAATCCGGCCAGGAACGCACCCAGGGCGATGGCGGCGCCCACCTCGAACGCCGTCGAGTAGCCGGCCGCGACGGCCTGGACGGATCCCGGCGTAGCGGGAACGGCGTGCATCCCACGGGTGACCGTCGTCGCGACCGTGACCAGCACCGCCAGTCCGATCGACCCGCCGATCTGCTGCCCGGTGTTGACGAGCGCCGAGGCGAGGCCCGCCTCGTGCCCGGCGGCACCCGAGACCGCGGTCAGCATGAGCGGCACGAACGTCATCCCCATCCCCACCGCGAGCACCAGCATCGGGCCCAGGACGCCCCCCACGTAGGTGGAGTGGACGCCCAGCCGCGAGAGCCACAGGAGCGCGACGGCGGCCAGCAGGGGTCCGACGGTGAGCGGCAGCCGGCGTCCGACCCGACCGACCAGGCGCGACGTGACCGTGGCCGTGGCCACGATGGTCGCCGAGAGGGGGAGGAATCCCAGGCCGGCGGCCAGCGGCGTGAAGCCGAGGATGTCCTGGACGAACTGGGTCACGAAGAAGAAGGTCGCGAAGACGCCCGCGCCAAGGCCCAGCATGACGAGGTAGGCACCGGTGCGGTTGCGGTTGGCGAAGATGCGCAGCGGCATCAGCGGGTGGGAGCTGCGGGCCTCGATCAGGACGAAGAGCGACAGGAGCGTGCCCGCCGCCGCCAGCGTCGCCAGGGTGACGGTGTCGCCCCAGCCGTAGGTGGCCGCCCGCGACAGTCCGAACACGAGCGCGCTCATGCCGCCGGCGGCGGACAACGCGCCCGGCAGGTCGAGCCGTCCCGGCCGGCCGGAGATGCTCGGGAGCACGCGGGGCGTAAGGGCCAGCACGAGCAGGCCGATGGGAACGTTGACGAACATCACCCACCGCCAGGAGGCGAGGTCGGTGAGGATGCCTCCCAGCAGCAGGCCGACCGCGCCGCCGGTGCCGGCCATGGCCGAGTACACGCCCATGGCGCGGTTGCGGCTCCCGCCCTCCGGGAAGGAGTCGGCGATCAGCGCCAGCGCCGTCGGGGCCGCGATGGCACCCCCCACCCCCTGCACGGCGCGGGCGACGATCAACCAGGCCGAGGTGGTGGCGAAACCCCCCGCCAGCGACCCCAGCGTGAAGATCGCGATACCGGCCATGAAGACACGGCGACGCCCGAAGAGGTCGCCCGCCCTGCCTCCCAGGAGGAGGAGCCCGCCGAACGCGACGGCGTAGGAGTTGATCACCCAGGCGAGGTTGGCGGCCGAGAAATGGAGCGCGCGCTGGATCGACGGCAGCGCGATGTTCACGATGGTCGCGTCGAGCACGACCATGAGCTGGGCGGCGGCGATGATCGCCAGCGCCAGCCCCAGGCGTCTGGCCGCCTCGGGAGGCCCGGGAACCAGCCGGGACGGGTTCTGACGGGGCTCGAGAGCGGTGGCGGCCATGGCTCCTCCTGGTCTGGACTCGGCGGACATGCGGGCTCAAACTGATTGGAGACCCCACTTATTTCCCATGTCACCAGACGCGGACGGCCGGCGGCGCTGGAGGCCGCGAGCCGGCTGCGCGACCATAAGCCGGGCACGGCCAACCCGGCTGCGATCGGCTCGGGAAGCGGCGCTTCGCCTCTCGGGGGAGTGGCCCTCAGGCGGGGGTGGAGATGCGCTCGGCGACGACGGCGGCCAGCGCGCCGATGAACTCCGGCCTGTCGTTGAAGGAGGCCGTGCGCCGGATCTCGAGCCCGCCTTCGCGGGCGAAGGCCTGGGCCTCCACGTCGAGGTCATAGAGGATCTCCAGGTGGTCTGAGACGAAGCCCACGGGACAGACCAGGGCGCGCCTTGCCCCCGAGAGGCGGACGGCCTCCAGGAGGTCCGGGCCCAGCCACGGCTCGCCGGTCCTGCTCTGACTCTGAAAGGCCAGCTCCCATGGCGGCAGCCGCATCGCGCCCGCCACCAGCCGGCAGGTGGCCAGCAGCTGGTCGACGTAGGGGTCGCCCTCGGCCACGATGCGCTCGGGCAGGCTGTGGGCGGTGAAGAAGAGCCGGTCCGCCTCGTATCCCGCCAGCGCCTCCTCCAGGAGGCCGCGCACCGCGGCCACGAAGGCGGGGTGGTCGTGGAAGCCGGGCACGAAGGCCAGCTCGCCGCCCCAGGCCCGGCGCAGGCGTTCCTCGTAGGCGCCCAGCGACATGCGCGCGAAGTGGGGGGCTAGGACCAGCCCCACCAGCCGCTCCACCCCCGCCGCCCGCGCCGAGGCCGCGCCCTCCTCTATGAAGGGGGGCGCGTGCCGCATGCCCACGAACGTCCGTAGGCCGGTGCGCTCCGCGAGCGCGCTGGCCTGGGCCCTCGTGATGCTGTCGAGCGGCGAGCCCCCGATGGCCCGGTAGCGGGCGACGAGGTCGGCGAGGGCCTCCGGGGAGGGCTCGCGGCCGCCCCTGATGTGCTGGTAGTAGGCGCCGATCTCGGCTTCCCCGCCCGGGGGGGCGGGGGCGCCGTAGGCCATGCAGAGGACGCCCGTCTCAGGCAAGGGCGGGGCTCCACTCGTGCACCGTCTCGACGAGGACCTGGAGGTTCTCGAGCGGGGTCTGGGGAAGCACGCCGTGGCCGAGGTTGAAGATGTGGCCGGGGCGCCCGCCCGCGCGCGAGAGGATCTCGCGGGCGCGGGCCCGGACCAGCTCGGGCGGGCCCAGGAGGACGGCGGGGTCGAGGTTGCCCTGGATGCCGAGACCGCCCAGCCGGGGCCAGGCCCTGTCCAGCTCCACCCGCCAGTCCACGGAGACCACGTCGGGACCCGCCTCCGCCATCAGCTCCAGGAGGCCGGCGGAGCCGGTGCCGAAGTGGATGCGGGGCACACCCAGGCCGGCCACGGCTTCGAAGACGCGCCGGGAGTGGGGCAGGACGCGCTCGGCGTAGTCCTGCGGCGAGAGCGCCCCCACCCAGCTGTCGAAGAGCTGGAGGGCGGCCGCGCCCGCCCCCACCTGCGCCGCCAGGTAGCCGGCCACGACCTCGGCCAGCTTGGCCAGGAGCCGGTCCCAGGCCGCCGGCTCTTTGAACATGAACTCCTTGGTGAGGCTGAAGTCGCGTGTGGGCCGGCCCTCGATGATGTAGCTGGCCAGCGTGAAGGGCGCCCCCGAGAAGCAGATGAGGGGCACGGGCGACTCCGCCGCCACCTGGCGCACGGCGGCCAGGACCTCGGGCACGGACTCCTCCGCCGGCGGGGTGCGGAGCCTTTCCACGTCCGCGGCCGAGCGCACCGGATTGGCGATGACGGGGCCCACCTCCTCCACCAGCTCGAAGTCGACCCCCATCCCGCGCGTGACCAGCATGATGTCGGCGAACATCACGGCGGCGTCCACCCGCAGCCGCCTGACCGGCTGGAGGGTGACCTCGGCGCAGAGCTCGGGCCGGGCCACGATGTCGACCAGGCGGTGCGACTCGCGGACGCGGCGGTACTCGGGCAGGGCGCGCCCGGCCTGGCGCATGAGCCAGACGGGGGTGGTCTCCACGGGGCGCCCGCGCGCGGCCTCGAGGAAGGTGGACATCGGCCCGTTACGTTACCCGGAGCCCTTCGCGGGCGTTGGGTCGCCGGCAGCCCCATGGTCGAACAAGCCCTGACCGCCCACGCCGTGTCTCTACGATTTGCCCCAGTGGCCGGCGCCAAGCCGCCGTTCGAGGAGCTCTACCGCGAGTACTTGAAGCGCATCTACGCGTACGTGCGGGCGCAGGTGCCCGGGGAGGCGGAGGCGGAGGACGTCACCGCCCAGGTCTTCATGAACGCCTACCGGGCCTACCCGCGCTTCCGGCCCGCCGGCCAGACCCCCTCCGCCTGGATCTTCCGGATCGCCCGCAACGCGGCCCTCGACCACCACCGCCGGGCCAGCAGCCGGGTCCGCCTGGAAAGGACCCTGGCCGCCCAGCCGGAGGCCTTCTCGGACCCTGCCGGACTGGCCGAGGATCGCCTCCGGCACGCCGACCTCATGGCCGCGGTGGCCGCGCTGCCGAACCGCCAGCGGGAAGTGGTCTCGCTCCGCCACGCGGCTGGGCTCTCCTTCCGGGAGGTGGCCGAGCTCATGGGCTGCTCCGAGGACGCCGCCAAGATGCTCCACCACCGCGCCCTGCGCGCTCTCCGGGAAAGGCTCGGGGAGGGGGTGCCGTGACCGACGGGCGGGATCCCCAGGGGCCGGAGCGCGAGATGGCCGACATGGAGCGCAGGCTGGAGAGCCTCTTCGCCGCGCTGGCGCCCCGCCCGGGCTTCGACGCCGAGCTCCGGGAAAGGCTGCGGCCGAAGGGCCCGCGGGCGCGCTGGCGGGCCTGGCTGGCCTCTTTGGGCACGGCCCGGCTGGCCCCCATCCTGGCCGCCGTACTGGTCGTGGGGCTGGCCGGGCTCGCCTTCGCGCACGGGCTGGGGCAGGGCTCGGGGAGCCCATCGGGCAGCTCCGCGCTCAAGAGCGGCGCCGCCCCCTCCCAGGAGGGCCCGGGGGGCGGAGCCGCGGAGACGCCGGCCCTGCCCGGCGCCTTCGGGCCGCTCCCCCAGTCCCTCGCGGGTCTCGCCCTCAAGGCCGCCGAGCCCCCCCGCCCGGGCGGCTCGCTGCCCGCCGAGAAGCCTGGCCCCGGCATCGTCGTCTACCGCTACGCCGAGCCCACGGCCGAGGTGGCGGCGCGCTTCGCCGCCTCGCTGGGGGCCTCGCCCGCGGGGCCGCCGCCGGCGGGTGCGCTCGGCCTCTTCAAGGGTCCCGGCTTCACCCTCACCGTGTACGGGAGCGACGCCGCCCGGGGGCTGCCGCCCCGCTTCCTGCTCCAGGGAACTCCCCGGACCGTCTACCACCCCGCCCTCCCCAACACCATGCCGGGGCCACTGGTGGACCCCTTCGGGCGCCCGGTGGCCTCCGCCTTCCCGCTCCAGTTGGCCGCCGCCGACTACGCGCGCCGGCCCGCCCCCCTAGCGCCGGGGGGCGGCGGCAAGGTCGAGGTCGCCTATACGGCCGTGCCCGACGGCCCCGTCGGCTACCTGGAGCCGGTCTACGTGGTGAGCTCTGCCTCGGGCGCCGTGCTGGGGCTGGAGCCGGCCGTGGCGGGCCCCTTCCTCGCCAACGGTGGCTGAGGCGCCGCCCGGGACCGTCTTCACGGTCGGCCACTCGACCCGCTCCCTCGAGGAGCTGGCGGGGCTGCTGAGCTCCCACGGGGTCGAGCTCCTGGTGGATGTCCGCAGCCTGCCCGCCTCCCGGCGCATGCCCCACTTCTCGCGCGCCCGGCTGGAGGAGGAGATGCCCCGGCGCGACATCGCGTACCTGCACCTGCCCGGCCTGGGGGGCCGTCGCAGGCCCCGGCCGGGCTCGCCCAACTCCGGCTGGCGCAACGCCTCCTTCCGCGCCTACGCCGACCACATGGGCGGGGCGGACTTCCAGGCCGACCTCGAAAGGCTGCTCGAGCTCGCCGTGGCGAGGCGTACTGCTGTCATGTGCGCAGAGGCGGTGCCCTGGCGCTGCCACCGCTGGCTGGTGGGGGACGCCCTCGTCGCGCGCGGCCGGAAAGTCCTCCACATCACGGGCCCCGGCCCTCCCATCCTCCACCGCATGACGCCCTTCGCCCGCGTCGAGAGTGGGCGGGTGAGCTACCCGGGGCCGAAGACCGAGGGTGTGCGGGAGCCGCCGCCCGGCCAGTAGACTCCCGCACGTATGGGCAAGAAGCGGATCCAGAGCCAGCAGGTGCGGCGGCAGGTCCGCCAGGTCCGGCCCAAGGCCCCCCCGCCCGCCACCCCCAAGCAGCAGAAGCGGCAGCGGCGCCGCTACGTGGAGTCGGGCGGCGTCCTCCAGGGCTACGCCCCGGAGCGGGTCATACGCCTGGGCCAGGCCGCGGCCGTGCTGGTGGCGGTCCTCTTCCTGATCGCGCTCGAGCTCGCCCTCGGCCCCATCTCGCCGCGCGGCCTGCCCGTCAAGATCGTGGCCGCCGTGGCCTGGGTCTTCCCCATCGTCCTCGTCACCAGCTTTTTGGGCCCCGGCCTGCGCCTGGCCTGGGGGGACCGCAAGGCGGAGCCGCTCTTGATCCAGGGCCAGACCATGGGGGCGAGCGCGGTCAGCACCTCGCTCGGCCTGGGCATGCTGATGGTCAAGACCAGGGGCGGGAACGAGCAGTTCCTGTGCCCCCCGGAGCGCCTGGCCAAGGTGCCCGGGAACGTGGTCAACGTGACCCTCACGGTCACCCCCGGGCTCCGCCACGTGCGCACCGTCTCGCTCATGGGGCAGCGCATGATGGCCCGCCCCGAGCCGCCCGTGCCGTCCGTCCTCAGGCAGCTGAGGCTGCTGCCCCTTTTGACCCCCGCCTGCCTGGCGGCGGCCGTGCTGGTGGGCGCCGACGTGGTCGCCTTCGTCCCCGTCCAGCCCGACGCCGTCCACGCCGCGCTCGTGGTGGTGGGCGCGGGTGCCCTGGGGGGCGCCGTCTATGGCGCCTCGCTGCTCTACCAGCGCAGACTCATGGCGGCCGTCCAAGCCCTGGTGCCGGGAGCCGCCGGCTGAGCCGGCGGGCGAGGCGGCCGCCCCGCCCGGCGCTCCGTCGTGACTAGACTCGTCCTTGTGGGCAGGGAGGTCCGCATCACGCCCGAGGGCCTGGAGCTGGTCAAGCGCGAGCTCGACGAGCTCGTCAGCAGCCGCCGTCCCGACATCGCGGAGAAGATCAAGAGCGCGCGCGAGCTGGGCGACCTCTCGGAGAACTTCGAGTACCACGCCGCCAAGAACGAGCAGGGCTTCATCGAGGCCCGCATCAACGAGCTCCAGGCCATCGTCGAGAACGCGGTCCTCATCGAGGGCGGGGCCAAGAGCGGCCGCGTCGAGCTGGGCTCGACGGTGAGGTTCGTGGAGGACGACGGCTCGGAGTCCTCCTACCGGATCGTGGGCACGGCCGAGGTCGACCCCGCGCGGGGCCGCGTCAGCTACGAGTCGGCCATCGGCAAGGCGCTCTTGGAGCACGCCGTCGGCGACGAGGTCCGGGTCGAGACCCCCAGCGGGGGCGCCTACACCGTCACCATCACAGCCATCGAGTAGGCGGGTGGCGGCGCCGGCGGCGGGCACCCTCCCGCTCGACCGCTTGCGGGCCTGGCTTTTGGGCTCGGGCGCGGGCGGGGCCCTCATCACCGACCCCGTCTCGATCGCGTACCTGGCGGGCTTTCGGGCCCAGCCCCACGAGCGGCTCTTCGCGCTCCTCGTCACAGAGAAGGCGAGCTTGCTGCTCGTGCCGGACCTCGAGCGGGCGGCCGCCCGGGAGGCCGCGCCCGAGCTCGAGGTGCAGGGTTACGCGGACGGCGACGATCCGTTCCGCCTCCTGGCCGCCGCCCTCAGGGGCGCGGGCAGCGTGGCCGTCGAGAAAGACCACCTGAGCCTTTCCCGTGCCGAGCGCCTGCGGGACCGGCTGGGCCAACCCGCCCTCCTCGACGCGGGAGCGGAGGTGCGCCGTCTGAGGGCGGTCAAGTCCCGGCCCGAGCTGCAGCTGATGGAGGAGGCGGCCCGCCTCACGGACGCCCTCCTGGAAAATGCCATGGCCGAGGTGGGAGCGGGCCGGACCAGGGCCCAGGTGGAGGAGGGGGTCTTTGCCTTCCTGCGCTCGGCGGGGGCGGAGCCCGCCTTCGCGGCCCTGGTCCAATCCGGCCCCGAGACGGCCTTCCCGCACGGGGCGGCGGGGCCGCTGCGCGCCTTCGCGCGGGGGGACCTTATCCTCCTGGACCTGGGCGCGGCCTGGCGCGGCTACGCCGGCGACATCACACGCATGGCTGTGGTGGGGGAGCCGGACGGGCGCCAGGAGGAAGTCCACGCCGTCGTCCTGGCGGCGCACGACGCCGCCGTGGCGGCCGTCCGGGCCGGGATCACGGCCGGGGAGGTGGACGCGGCCGCGCGCGCCATCATCGAGGCGGCCGGGCTGGGGGAGAGGTTCGTGCACCGCGTCGGCCACGGCCTCGGCCTGGAGGCGCACGAGCACCCGAGCCTGGAGCCGGGCTCCCGGGCCCTTTTGGAGGCGGGCATGGTGGTGACCGTCGAACCGGGCGTCTACCTGCCCGGCTGGGGAGGCGTCAGGATCGAGGACGAGGTGCTGGTGGAGTCCGACGGGGCGCGCCTCCTGACCTCGTCGAGCCGCCGGCTGAGGGCCCTTCCCGCAAGCTGAACCCACCCTGAGCTCGATCTCGCGGCCGGGCCAACCTCGAGGCGTGGGTCTCAAAGGGCGGTCGATCGGCCGCCGCCGGCGTTTGCCCGCGCTCGGGCGCCGGGGATAGTCTTGGCTCCCCGTGAAAGCCATGACCGGACCCGCCCTCGCCCCCGGCATGCGCCGCACGCGGCAGCGGCGGCTGGTCTGGGAGGCGATCGAGGAGCTCGGCCCCCACTGCACCGCGGACGAGATCGCGGCCGCAGTGCAGCGGCGCGAGCCCGGCTTCCACCGCAGCACCGTCTACCGCGCCCTGGAGGCGCTGACGGCGTCGGGGTCCCTCTACGCCGTGCACCTGGGGGACGCGCCCACCCACTACGAGCTGGCCAGCGGCGAGCACCAGCACGCCGTCTGCCGCGTCTGCGCCTGCATCCTCCACCTGGAGGACAGCCTTTTGGACGACCTGGAGGCACACCTGGAGGAGCGCCACCACTTCAAGCCCCTGCGCACCCAGGTCCTGGTGGTGGGCATCTGCGGCGATTGCGCGCGGGCGGGCGGGCGCGGCCCGGCCCGCAGAAGGCGCACGGTGGAGCACGTCCACTACCCGGAGCCGTAGCAGCCGGACCGCGCCGGGCCCTTAGGTCAGCCGTGCCTTATGCGCCGACCACATTGCAGAATGGGGCCGCAGAGGCGGGGCCGAGCGACTCCTGTCTGAGTTGCCCTGGCCTCGGTTGAGCGGTCATGCGGCCGAGGCTCGGCGAAGGCACTCGGTCCGGCACCACCCAAATGACCACGATTGCGAGACACTGGGATTTGTCTCCTCGGGACGGCTCACGATCGTGGGCATTCAGGCGCAATCGGTGAAATGCTCGCGATCGTGAGCATTTGGTCGCTGCAGGTGATATGCTCGCGATCGTGAGCACGGCCAGGCCCCTCTATACAGCCAAGGAGTTGGGCGAAGCTATTCGACTCGCGCGACGTGAGCAGGGCCTCACCCAGATCGCGCTGGCTGAGCGCGCGAATGTCGCGCGCGGTGCGGTGCAGAAACTCGAGGAGGGACGGGGCACAGTCAATCTCCAGACGGTCTTGAAGATCCTGCGAACTCTGTCGCTGGACCTACGCGTGACTTCTCGCACCACGGCGATCCGGGCAGGATCAACCAACCGGAGCAGGATTCATCCGACGACGGGGCCAGCGACAGTTCGGACGCAATGAGCGAGCGTCTGTCGGTCGTATACGAGACTCAGGTCGTTGCGACTCTGGAGCGACAGGACGATGGCACTTTGGAGCTCTCCTACACCGACTTGGCGTACGAGATCGCTGAGGGCAGGGTGCTTCTCAGCGCCTCGTTGCCGGTTCGCCGCGACCCCTACGGCAGCGGGGAGCTCATGCCGTTCTTTGACGGGTTGCTGCCCGAGCAGTTCGTGCGCCAGCGGCTGGCTACTCGTCTCCGTTTGGAGCCAGGCGATGTATTCGGCTTCCTGCGCGAGATAGGCCGTGAATGCGCCGGCGCGTTCTCAGTCATCCCGGAGGGCGTCGATCCAATTGCTGCCCAGGCCGAGGGGGTCGCTTGGCTATCTGACGATGAGCTAGCCGCCGCTGTTAGCGACCTGCCCTCGCGACCGCTCGGCGTCGAGCCATCACAGGACATCCGGATCAGCCTGGCTGGGGCGCAGGACAAGCTCGTCGTGGTCGTCGCCGGGGGCCGCATTGGGCTCCCGCGAGGCACAACGCCTTCGACACATATCCTCAAGCCCACGTCGCAGTTGGTCCACGGACGAAGGAGGCAACGGGCCTTCCCTGGTCTTGTTGCGAACGAGGCATTCTGCATGCGGCTTGGCGACCTAAGCGGGCTGAACGTTCCCCCAGTCGAGCTGATGATGATCGACAGGGAGCCCGCGCTGATCATCAAGCGGTATGACCGCGAAATATCTGATGGTCGCATTCGGCGCCTTCATCAGGAGGACTTCTGCCAGGCTCTGGGAGTACCGAGCTACCGGAAATATCAAAAGGACGACGGTCCTGGCCTGCCGGAGTACCTGAATCTGATCGGCCGCTACTCCAGCAAGGTGGTCGACGACGAGCCAGAGCTGATCGCGAGAATCGCATTCAACTACGTCATCGGCAACGCCGACGCACACGCTAAGAACTTCGCACTTCTCTATCCCGAGCTCGGCGTGGCCCGACTCGCTCCGGCGTACGACCTCGTCTCCACCCACGTCTACAGCCACCTGACCCATGACATGGCGACATCTATCAACGGGATGTACGACAGCCGGGCCCTACAGCCGGTCCACTGGCAGAAGGAGTTGAGCCGGCTCGGCCTCAGGGAGCGGCTGTACTCTGAGCGTCTAAACGAACTGGCTGACCGGGTGGAGGCCGCGCTCCCAAAGGCTCTCGACTGGATAGCTGCCGAAGGCGTCCGGAATCGGATCACCGATTCCATCGCCGGTTTAGTCAACAAACGCCTTGCAGTCCTCCGGGGCGTTCGAGAACTGCCAGCCCCGACCTCACGCGCCGAGCGGAGAGGCGGTCCAGCCGGCTAGGGCGAGGGCTGAAGACCGCTCGTCCGGGCGCGGCGTGCCCGCCGATGCGGCGCTTCCAAGCTGGCTTCGACTGCAGCTGCCCGCTAATCTCGGGCTGGTGTTCCTGGCCACGCATCTCCTCAGGAAGTCAGAACGTGTAGCAGCAGTCGCCGAGTACCCCTGCGGTGAGGATGCCAGACTCAACTGGAACATCGCCCTCAACCTAGTCCGCAACAACTTCCTCGAGGCGTTCGACGTGTACTTCAATTCGGCCTATTTGCACGAGGCCCTGTGCGCGCTCGCGGACGGCGCCCTCTTGTTCAACCGGGCGGTCGCAAACATCCGAGAGTCCAAGGCTGCGGCGCTCTACTGCGGTTCGGTCTGCTGATCAAGATCGAGGGCCATGAGGTGGCCTTTACCTTGGACAGCCGGCCTAGCCGCCTTGCCACACCGAGCCAGATCATCTTCGGAGCCTCAGGCGGCGTCCTGCAGGCCAGCGTCCGCGGCACGCTTGAAACTCCCGTCGTGCCGATCGCCAGACGAAGTCCAGCGCGCTTCCTCGCTTAGATTAGCCCCGCGTTAGCCCAGGTCTGACACCTCCAGCCGGGCACGATAGACGCGCCGGGCGGGCCCGCGCTGGAAAAGGCTCCGCCCGCGCCTTTCGACCAGCAGCTCGCCGCCCGGCATGGCCACTGTCACGCGGGCGCCCACCATGCCTTCGCGCATGAGGGCGGCCGCCACGGCGGCGGCGCTGGTCCCGGAGGCGAGCGTGTAGCCCGCCCCCCGCTCCCAGATCTCGATGCGCGCGCGGTCGTCCCCGAGCACTTGGACCAGCTGCACGTTGACCCGTTCCGGGAAGGCGGCATGGGTCTCCAGGAGGGGGCCCAGCCGGCGGCAGCGCTCGGGGGTGACGGGCTCGCCGAAGACCACGCAGTGGGGGTTGCCGACCGAAACCAGGGCCGCCCTGACCTCGCCCTCCGCCGTGCTCAGAGTGACCGCTCCCGCCTCCGCTCCGGGCGCGAGCGCGGGCAGGTCGGCGGGGCGGAACGAGGGCTCGCCGAGGTCGAGCTCGGCCACCACCTCCGGCCCCCGGGCCGCGAGCACGCGGACGGGGTTGGCGACGCCCCCCATGGTCTCGAGCACGAAGGCGGCCGGGGCGCCGTGCTCGAGCATCGCGTGGGCGGCCGCGATGCGAAGGCCGTTGCCGCTCTTCTGGGCCTCGCTGCCGTCGGGGTTGAAGATGCGCACGGAGAGCTGGCCCGCGTCGAAGGCGAGCAGGCCATCCGAGCCCAGGCCCAGGTGCCTGTCGCAGATGCGGGGCAGGGCGGCCAGGACCTCTTCCAGGGGCCCGGGCACATCCAAGACCAGGTAGTCGTTGCCGAGGGCCTGGTATTTGACGAGCTGGATCGCCATATCGGAGCGAATCTTGGCCGATCTGGGCCCGGGAGGTCCGGAACGAGGGTCAGCTAGCGCTACCGGCCGCGGCGGATCGCCCAGGAGTTGGCCTAGCCGCAGTGGAGAGGCCACCTGATCTCCCATCGGGGTGTCTACAAGACGCTGCGTCGGCGGGGCCTCCACAAGCGGGCCGCCCGCCTCCGACGCCGCGATCGACGCAAGCCCGTGGTCGTGGAGCGGCCCATCTACTACACGGGCTGCATCGCGCACGGGGTCTGCGTCAACATACCGCCGCCCCCCGCCGGCGACGGCCACCTGATCGTGGTCAGCCTTCTGCGCCAGCACCTGTGGGCCTACGACCACGGGCGGCTCCTCTTGCAGACGGACATGACCACGGGCCGGCCCGCCCTTCCCACCACGGCCGGCCACTACCACATCTTCGACAAGCAGAGCCCGTTCGAGTTCATCTCGCCCTGGCCGCCGGGGAGCCCCTACTACGACAACCCGGCCTGGGTCTCGTACGCCATGGAGTTCATCGGGGGTACCACCTGCACGACGCGCCCTGGCGGACCTGGTACGGGCCCGGCTCCAACATCCAGGAGGGCTCGCACGGCTGCGTCGTCCCTCTCGGGCCCATGACCGCCCTCTACAGGTGGGTCCGGCTCGGCGACGAGGTCGTCGTGCAGACGTGATCGCGCCTGGAATCCCACTCGGGGGCGCCGTGTTCTTATCATCTGTGTCGATGGCGACGCGCTTCACCTTCCCGGCGCAGCGGCTCGTGCACAAGCCGACCTGCTTCTGTAGCTAGGTCGAGGCTGTAAGCCCGCGCGCCCCCAAAGGGGCGGGGCGGCCGGCCTCCCTTCTCCCCCTCCCCCCCGGAGCGTGGCCCTACCCGCTCCGGCCCACTTTCTGCTTGGAGGTGAAAAGCACATGACATCATCCAACGGCGGTTACGCCAATCCCGAGGCACTGGTCACCACGGAGTGGGTGGCCGCACACCTGGCCGACCCCGGGCTCCGGCTCGTCGAAGTCGACGTCAACACCGCCTCCTACGACGAGGGGCACATCCGGGGCGCGGTGGGCTGGAACTGGAAGAAAGAGCTCCAGGACCAGACCGTGCGCGATGTGGCCGGCCGCGAGGCGCTGGCCCGCCTGCTGGGCCGGAGCGGGATCACGCCCGAGACGACGGTCCTCCTCTACGGCGACAACAACAACTGGTTCGCCGCCTACGCCTACTGGGCCCTCAAGTACTACGGGCACGACAGGGTCAAGCTGGT